>CANIXE010000106.1 GCA_947470885.1 Planctomycetota bacterium | reverse complement strand
TTCGAAGGGAACAGGAAGACGGCAGGCGGTGAACAGGCCTTCCAACCATTGGCCATCAAACACTGGGGCGTCGCTAAACACCCGCATCCGGGCTAGGTCCCGGGTCAATCTCCGGGCAACCTCCACCGGGTGATGTCCCTCCAACATCAGACGGTCCCGGGTGATGCCGTGCACGAATTCAGACTGAGGATCCCAATGGGTCCACGTGGAAATGCTCGAGGGATTTATTAGGACCCGATGGATGACGCTATCTGGATCGTTCCAGGCCACCGCAATGGGATAACTGTCTGGGCCAAACCCGGAGGCTTCAAAATCAATGAAGCAGGGAAACCAGCGGACATGCATGGCAACCAGTCATGGCCAGCCGGATCCATTGTGCAACGGTGCGTGGCGCAGCGTTTCCGGTCAGGCAGGTTTGTCTTCGATGCCTTCGTGGTGGGCCAGGGCTAGTTTCTTCTCCAACAGCAGGTCCGACCAGGCGAGGAAGATGGTCGAAACGACGAAGGTCAGGTGGATGATCACCTGCCACATCACGATGCTCTGGTTAGGCCCGGCGGTGCCGTCCTTCATGGACAGGCCGAGGACGGTGAAGGTCTGGAGCAGGTGAATGCCGCTGACCCCAATCAGGGCCCCGGCCAGCTTGGTCTTGAGGGTGCCGGGGTCGATGTGGTCCAGCCAGGCTGGGCGATCCTCGTGGTCATCTAGATCCAGCTTGCTGACGAAGGTGGCGTAGCCGCCGATGACCACCATGACGATCAGGTTGGCCACCATCAGGAAGTCCACCAGGCCGAGAATGATCATCAAGAAGGCGGCTTCCTGGGCGGCGAAATCTGGCACGGTCGGATGAATCAGCTCATGCCAGAGGTGGACAAGGCCCTCCATGAACTTCCAGGTGTACATCGCCTGGGCAGCGATCATCCCCAGGTAAATGGGCAACAAAAGCCAACGGGATCCGAAGATCCCCCGTTCGAGGATGCCTTCGGCGACTTTGAGCGGTTTCATGGCGGGGAGTGTGCTGCGGCTCGGGGAAAGCAAATGCGCGCTGGAATTGGGTAATCCCTCTAAGCCGGGGCAGTGGGCGGCCCTGGCAGCAATGGCTGGATCCGGCGGCACAGTTGCAGGGCCAGGCCCCAGGGATCCCGGAGCATCACCAGGAGGGTGCCGTCGGCCAGGCGGACCTCCTCGGCCTTGCTGGCCCCCGCGGCGATCAGTCGGGCGGCATCGGCGTCGGGGTCGGCGCTGACCAGGGCGATGTGGAGCCGCAGGGGATCCAGGGCCGCGTAATCCGGCGGGGTATCACGGCGATTGTGGTAGATCTCCAGGACGCCGGCCCCCGCATCATCTCCCAGGAAGTGGGTCCAGGGATCCCGGTCCATGGCCCGAAGCACCCGGAACCCCAGGTGCTGGACGTACCAGGCGGCCATGGCCCGGGGTTCGTGGACATTGAAAGCGACGTGTTCGATGCGCATAGGAATGGTCGATCAGCGGACGATCCGCCCCTTCTTGGCCTCGGTGGCATGCTTGCCATCCATGGGTTCTCGGATGAACACCGGTTCCTCGTTGCGCAGCCGAACGTTCACCACGTCCCCCGCCTGGATCTGGTTGCTGGCGATCAGCCGGGATAGGGGGGCGACCAGGAGGCGTTCCACGGCCCGGCGCATCGGTCGGGCGCCGAATTGGGGATCGGTGCCCTCCTTCAGGATTTTCGCCAGGTAGGTGGGCGAATAATGGAGGATGATTGGCACCTGGGCACCCAACAGGCGCTTGTACACGTCCTGCATCATCAGGTTGAGGATCTTCTTCAGGTCGGTCTGGGTCAGCACCCGGAAGCAGATAATGTCGTCAAAGCGGTTCAGGAACTCGTACGGGAACACGTCCTTGGCCGCCTCGATGGCCTTGGACTTGATGTTCTTGTTGATCTCCTCGGCGTCGTGCTGGACCTCGAAGCCGATGGAGCGGTGGCGCAGGGTGGCGCTCATCTCCTCAGCACCGACGTTGGTGGTGATGATGATGATCGAACGGCTGAAATCGACGGTCTTGTTGTTGCCCAGGGTCAGGTGGCCGTCTTCCATCAGGCCAAGCATGGCGTTCCACAGCTTAGGGTGGGCCTTTTCGATTTCATCGAACAGGACGATGGACAGGTAGTGGCTCTTCACTTGGGGGAACAGGCGGGCGATCTTGCCTTCGCCCTCGGCGAACACGCCCCGGCCTTCGGCCTGGGCCTCCTTGTGGTGGCGATCCAGATTGTCCTGGGACAGCATGGGTTCGACGTCGTTGCCGACATAGCCCGGGGGACTGCCGAACAGCTTGGACACGGTGAATTCGCTGCTGAATTCCTGGCAGTTGATCCGCACGAATGCGCTGCGCTTGCCAAAGATGGTCTCCGCCAGGGCCTTCACGGTTTCCGTTTTGCCGACGCCCGTTGGGCCGAGAAACAGCAGGGTGAGGAGGGGGCGCTCCTGATTGCGGATGCCCGCCAGGATCTTGCTGAAGCTGTCGAGGATGGCCTCGATGGCGGGGGCCTGACCCACCACCCGGTCCCGCAACATCGTTTCAAAACGCAGGACCTGGACTGACCGTTTGTTCGGGTCCAGGGTCAGATTCTTGCTGCTTTCGATCCGGGGGTCTTCTTCATCCCGTTTGTGGTGGCGGACGGCGGCATGGTCGCCCCGGGCTTCCGCTTTCATCTCCTTTAGCTCGTTCGTGGGATGGACCGGGTCGTGGGGATGGTTGCTCATGGGCTAGTCTACCTCAGGGAAGGACGGTCGCGCCAGGAAGCCGCACGCCCGGGGGGAGGGCCTTGGCAGGGTATCTGCTGGAAGCGGGCTTGGGCAGCTCCCAGCGGGCGAGGACCCGGTAGGGTGCCGGTCCGGCCTGGAGCTCGATGGCCTCGCCGATGCAGGGGCCCCAGTCGGCTTGGCCGTGGGCTTCCAGCAGGTGGGGCCAGTGGCGGAAGGCGGGTACCGCCGCGTGGGCGGCGGGGGACATGGGCAGGGGCCGGCACAAGGTGATGTGGGGTTTGAAACCCCGTTCCGGAACTTCATCCAAACAATTGCCCAAATCGTTGTGGACCCCCTGGCACCAGTTTGCGGGGTCCCCCACCGCGGCGTAGATCATCCGGGGCACGCAGCCTTCCCCCATGCCCCGGGTCCCAGTCGCCCCCAGACCGATCAAGCGGAGGTCGGGCCGGGGTACGCCGCCGGCCACGTCCTCAATGGCGTGGGGCAGAAAATCCGCCCCATGGTCGTCCACGTCCCCGTGGAAACGCAGGGTCAGGTGGTAATCGGCGGGATCAACCCAGGTGGCGGGCAGATCCCAGGCCCGCAGCCGTTCGGCGATGGCAGCCAGGCGGTCCCGGGTGGCATCGTCGGGGATGAGGGCGGTGAACACACGCATGGCGACAGCGTGAGACATCGGCCCGGCGGAAGCAAGGCCGACCGATGCGGCGGGTTGCCGCATATCCGTGACTGGGATAGTCACTGCCATGCCCGCTGCCCGACTTGCCGCCTGGGTATTACCCCAACTTGCCCCGGATTCCCGAACTTGGACGGAGGCCGCCGTCGCCCGGGTGAAGTTAGGAGGTTTGACTGAGCTGGGGCCGGCGATGGCCCGGGCGGGCCGTCGGGTGGATCATCTTCCCTTGGTTCCGCTACCCCAGGGCAACTTCCCGAGTCATTGGACCGCCGACCAGGGGGTCCGAGTCTTGCTGGCCGCCTCACTTCCGTGGGACCCAGCCGCCCGTTGGCTGAAGGACCTGGATACCCTGTTTTCCTGCGCCGAAGTCCAGGAATCCATTGCCCTCTACCAAGGATTGGCCTTTCTCCCCCGGCCAGATCTCCTGGCGCCCCGGGGGGCTGTGGGTTTGCGCTCCAGTATCGAATCCGTCTGGGCGGCGGTGGCCCTGGACAATCCGTTCCCCGGTCGCCATCTGGAGCCAGCAGCCTGTCGGCAGATGATCATGAAAGGCTTGTTCCTGGGGGCTGATGTCCGCCGGATCATCGGCCTGGAGGCCATGACCGACGGTGAGCTGGGGCGGATGCTCCGGGATTTCGCCCGGGAACGGAACGCCGCCGGTCGGCCCCTGCCCTCCCACTTTGATGCCGTGTTGTCCCTCTGCCCCTCGGCCCACCCATGACATTCACCTGCATCGATCCCCACATCCACATGTCGTCCCGGACCACCGACGACTACCAGGCCATGCGGGCGGCGGGTGTGGTGGCGGTGATCGAACCGGCCTTTTGGCTGGGCCAGCCCCGGACCTGCGTGGGCAGCTTCAGAGATTATTTCGCCAGCTTAGTGGGTTGGGAACGCTTCCGGGCCAGCCAGTTCGGGATCCGTCACTACTGCACCATCGGCCTCAACAGCAAAGAGGCCAATGATCCGGTCCTGGCCGACGAGGTCCTGTCCATCCTGCCGCTTTTTGCGGCGAAGGACGGGGTGGTGGCCATCGGCGAGATTGGTTTCGACGACCAGACGAAGGAGGAGGAGCGGGCTTACCGGGCTCAGCTGGAACTGGCGAAACGCCTGGAATTACCAGTGATGGTCCACACCCCCCACCGTGACAAAGCCGCGGGCACCCGACGGAGCATGGCCATCGCCCTGGAGCACGGCCTGCGCCCGGACCAGGTGGTGATCGACCACAATACCGAGGAGACGGTGCAGGATGTGGTGGACCAGGGATTCTGGGCGGCGTTCACCCTCTATCCCCAGACCAAGATGGGCAGCCAGCGGATGGTGGAGGTGGTCCGCCGTTACGGCAGCAAACAAATCTTCTGCGACAGCAGCGCCGACTGGGGTGTCAGCGATCCCCTGGCGGTGCCCAAGACCGCCGCGCTGATGTTGGCCCAAGGCATCGATCCGGCCACGGTGGAAGCGGTCTGCCTGACCAACGCCCTGGCGGCCTACGGCCCCAGCGGCCAAATCAGCGCCGCCGACTGGGCCGCCACCTCCCCCATTGACCAGCGACGGTTGTTCGAAGGCAACAGCGTGCTCCGGGGCCAGACGCCCCGGGTGGATTGAGGCGGTGGTGCACATGGGCCGCGTCCTCGCCGGCCCCGGTGAAGCGTGCCGCCATATCGGTGAACGCAGCCAAGATTCGTTCGGGGCAATGGCGTTTAGCTGGTTCGTAAACCAATTTAATTGGGACTTTTTTGCGGGACGGTTGTGGTCTACTGCGGCGTTTAGGTTTACCCAAATGGTGCGTCTGGGAACGCACGTGGTGCGCAGATGCAAGGCGCTTCAAGCCGCGGCATGGCAGCGCCATGCGAGGTTTGAAGCAACGCAGCAGGTGCGCTCCAATTGCGTTTTCCAGGTTCAAAATTGGGCTCGGCTGCCTTTGCGGGCGCTGGTCCCCAGGGATTTCCAAGGCGCCTTCAATGTTTGGGATGCGACATTCAGCGGTATCTTGGTACAAAGAGTCAGTCTAATTTCAGCATTCATTATAATGAATATTTTACGGATTACCAACCGTTGATCTTCCTGAATTCCAATTAAATTTCATTTAAATGAATTCTTTTGAACTCGGACAGCGCCTACGTGCCCGTCGCCAGGCGCTGGGCATCGACCAACGAACTCTGGCCGACATTGCCGGGGTGTCGGTGCATGCGGTCAGCAATCTCGAAGGCGGTCGTGGCAATCCAACCATACGGGTGCTGGAATGCCTGGGAACCGCGGTGGGCTTGGAGTTAGTCTGGCAGGTGCGCACGCCCACCGGAACAACGCCATGACCGGGCCTACGGGACTCCGCCAAGGTCGGGTGCTGCGCCGGGACCGGGTGGCCGGTGTGCTGGAGGAAACTCCCATGGGCGTCCGTTTCACCTATGATCCGAACTACCTTGCCGATTCCCAACTGCCACCCATCAGCCTGACCCTCCCCAAGCAGGTTACGCCCCACGAAGCACCCTCGCTATTCCCCTGCTTCATCGCCCTGTTGGCCGAGGGGGCCCTGGCCGAACTGCAATGCCGCACCTTGCGCTTGGACGAAAATGATTTCCTGGGTCGGGTGCTGGCCACCTGCGGTGGTGATGTGATCGGCAGCCTGCGGGTGGAGCCCCTGGCATGATGCCTCGCTGCCGTTCCACCCTGGGCCCGCTGACAAAGGATGGCTTCACCTCAGCGGCGCTCCGCCGGTTGACGGGGGGTCGTCGCCGTCTGCCCACCCGCCTGAACTTCACCCGCGCCGAAGTCATCCGCTACCGGGCGGGGATCGCCGACCGCATGTCCATCTCCGGAATCCAGGACAAGGTCTCCCTGCGCCTGGTGGATGGCGACCTGGTGCCCACGGAACAGGCCGGTGAGTTCATCCTCAAGCCCATTCCCGGCACTCCCTTGCCGGAGTTCACCGATCAGGTCCCCGCCAACGAACACCTGACCATGCAGATCGCCGAACAGGTCTTCGGCATTGCCACGGCGGCCAATGCCCTGGTGACTCTGGCCGATGGGGAACCGGCCTACCTGACCGCCCGCTTTGATCGCCGCGACGGCCAGCGGCTCGACATGGAGGATTTCTGCGCCCTGGCCGGGCGATCCCCGGCCACCGACGGTCGGCAGTACAAGTACCTCGGCAGTTACGAGGGCCTTGGCGTTGTGCTGCGACGGTACTGTCCCGCGTATCCCGTGGAGGCCGAGAAGCTGTTTCTGCGCATCCTGGTGAACTTCGCCTTGGGCAACGGTGATGCCCACCTCAAGAATTTCAGCCTGTTCACCAGTCCTGACGGCGACCCGGTCCTAACCCCGGCCTATGACGTGCTGAACACCACTCTCCACCTTCCGAACGAGACACCCCTGGCCTTGGATTTGTTTGAGGGTGGTTACCTGACTCCAGAGTTCCTTGCCCTGGGATTTCACGGAGCTGGAGATTTCAGGTTGTTGGGAGACCGACTGGGGTTGGTACCCAAGCGCGTGCAGGTACTGCTTGGTCGGCTCCAGGATCCTGCCCTCTGGCAGCGGGTGGATGATCTGATCCAGCGTTCTTTCCTCACTTTCCCGGCTCAGGAAGCCTATCGGGCGGTGGTCCATGACCGTTGCAGAGCGTTGAAATAGCTCTGGATAACCCAGCAAAACGTGACCAGCGGGATCAACCCGTGGGGAAGAGCAACACCCTGGCGCCTTGTTCTCTTGCCAGGAATCGCTGAGTCGTCAAAGAGCTGATTGCTACCCAGTTGGGCCCCGAGTAGTTCTCAAGGCCTTCCGTAGCGTGGGTACCTTGCCCCTCCAGGTGTGCTGGACCATTCCTGAGTGCTGGTTTTGTTGGGATACGGACATCTGTCCGCCCTGAACTAGGATGCCTGTAGTAGCCGACTGAAAAACGGGGATCCTCTCGGGTGTAACAACCCGGCGGCCACACGCCGCCAAATCCCACAAGAGGACCCCCATGATCATGTTGTCCGAAAACCGGGAGGCGCAACGCGACCTCCGACTGACCCTGAAAACCCAAGACCAAACCCTTATCCGCCAGGCGATGGAAGGTGCTGGCCTGACCAG
>CANIXE010000105.1 GCA_947470885.1 Planctomycetota bacterium | reverse complement strand
CCGGACTCCTCGCGAATCTCGTCCCGGAGAACCACCACACCCCAGGCCACGCCGGCCACGGCGACATGGACGGCCACGGCTCCGGCGGGGATCCGCACCGGCAGCACCGGAATATTCCGCTCGGCAAAATGCGCGGCGGAACCCAGGACCACCTGGGCCCCGTCCACCTCCGCCTCAGCACCGGCTCCTGGAAGGGTGCGGAAAAAGGCCCCGGCTGGACGGTTGATCTGCCGCTCCATCGCCGCAATGCGGATCGCCAAGGCCAAGGGATGTTCACTACCCGCCTCAGCGGCGGCGGCCACACCCAGAACCTCGACCACCTCGCGATCATCCGCCGTGGCGACGTGGACCACCCGGAACTGACCGGTGGTCAGGGTGCCGGTTTTGTCCAGGCAGACGGTGTCGATGTCCCCAGCGTTGCCCAACGCCCGGGGAGTCGCCAGAATCACCCCGAATTCCGCGGCCCGGCCCACTGCGGCGGTGACTGCGGCCGGAATCGCCAAACCCAGGGCGCAAGGGCAGGCGGCGGCCAGGACCGCGGCGGCGCACCAAGCCCCGGTCCAGGGCTCCCCCAGGGACCACCAGATGGCAATCGTCCCCAGGGCCACGAGGACGACTAGGGGGGCGAAGCGGGCCGCGAGACCATCCACCAGCGCCGCCAATGGCGGCTTCGCCGAACGCGCCCGATCCACCAGCGCCGCCAGACGGCCCGCCGCGGAATCTGCCCCGGTGCTGGTGGCGATCATCACGAAGGATCCCGTACGGGCGATACTGCCCCCATGCACCGAATCCCCCTTCTGCTTAACGACGGGCAGGGATTCACCGGTGATCAAGGCCTCATCCACCTCGCTTTCACCCACTTGGACTTCACCATCCACGGGGACCCGGGCGCCCGCCCTGACCCGCAAGCGGTCGCCGGCGCCCACCGCATCCACGGGGATGTCGTGCTCATGGTCGGCTTCATCAAGGCGAATGGCTCGCCCGGCATGGGCCACCGCCAGATGGGCCAGGGCTGCCGCCGAAGTAGCCCGGGCCTTGGCCTCCAGCCAACGGCCGGCGAGAACCGCCGCCACCGTGGCGGCAGCGGCATCCGCATGTCCGGCTTCCATGGGCGCCACGCCCAGGTTGATCGCCAGGCCCAGGCCCAGGGCGGTGGCGGTCGACAAGGCCACCAGACCATCCATGCCGGGACGCAGGCGACTCAGTTCCGCCATACCCCGGAGCATGAGGGATCCGCCGGGGACGATGACCACCATGGCCACTGCCGCGAAGGCAGGCCATCCGTGGTGCAGGTACATCGCCAAACCAGCCCCGACCATGGCCGCCAGCGGACGCCAGGGGATGGGGGCGGCTTCGATCGAACGGGCATTCCCAGGGGCTTCTCGCCAAGGCTCGGATGAAAAACCGTTCGCCGCCAGGGTGCCGACAAGCCCCGCAGGCACCTGTCCGTCGGTGGTCTCAAGGGTGGCCCGCCGGGCCAGCAGGTCGACCCGGGCATCTAGAATCCCCGGCTGGGCCTTGAGCAGCTTCTCCAATCGGGCTACACAGGATCCGCAGTGCAGTCCCTCGGTCACCCGCAGGCTGACCCCAGCCATGTTCAGGGTTCGCCGTCAAGCCGACGCATGGCTTTCAATGGTCGCTGATCATTGATTTTGTTCATTGCCGCCGCGGCCTTCCGTTCGCCCCAGAACCACAGACAGGCCGCCGTGATCTCAGGGGCCTCGGAAGTCTCCTGTTCAGCCAAGGACTGGCGCACCAGGTCAGCCCAGTCGATGCGCAACTTATTTCGAAGCATCCGGCTTTCTACGCCGTCTTCGTCAATCAGGACGACCTCGTTGGCGCTGAGCCGTGCCAGGGTCTTTTTGACCTTGGCGCCGCCAGCCACGGGGATTTCCACGGATACAACATTGGTTTTGAGGAAGACCCGGATGGCGCTCTCACCCAGAATGATCCGGTCAAGAATCTCTTCCAGGTCATCTGCTGCGTGCTGGCCGGCTTCGGTCTTGAATTGAGGCTTGGCCTCGCCGATCAGGCGTTTGACCTCAAGATAGTCAAATTCCGTCCGTTTAGGCGCCACCACCCCGCGTAGAGTATTCCAGACCTGTTGATCAGGATCCGCCGCAACCGCTGTGGTGGGCGCCGGTGGAACAGTTTTTTTCTCCGGAACCTCCGCTCCTGACTTGCCGGGCTGCGCTACGGCAACGGAAGGCGGAGTGACGGATTCGCGAACTCTGGTCGGTACCCCGGGAGACGCCACCGGGGGGGTGCTAATTCCGGTCTGCGGCTTTGACACCGGGACCGCGACAACTGGATTCTTAGCGGCTGGCTCCTTGGCGGCTGGCTCCTTGGCGGCTGGCTCCTTGGCGACCGGTGCTGGCACCTCCTCCGGGGTCTTGTGTCCGCTGCGGAGGGTCAACGCCGCAAGGGCCATGACCACGGCGACGACCAGCACACTGATGCCCAGCCATATTGCCCAAGGCCACGGCGCCTGGGCACGCACCCGTTCGGCCTTGGCCTCTTCCATCTGGCTGAGGGAGACGCCGGCGATCGCCGCGTCCACCGCCAGAATGAGGTCCGCTGGGGTGGCGAACCGTTCTTCAACTCGCTTGGCCAACAGGCGGATGGTCAATTCACGCCAGGCCTGGGAGATATCCCGCCGGTCCTGGGCGGGATCCGGGATTGCCGCGGTAACGTGCATCTTCATCACCGACCGGGTATCCGAGTCTTGATACGGAGGATGGCCGGTGAAGAGATGGAACAGGGTCGCCCCGAGGCTGTACTGGTCGCTGCGGTGGTCCAATGGTTGCCCCCGGGCCTGCTCCGGGCTCATGTACAACGGCGTGCCCATCACCCGGATCCGTCCCTGTTCATCCCGTTCGGCGACGTGGGAGTTCTCATTCTGGCTGGCGGTGGCCAAGCCCAGGTCAGCCAACTTCACCTGACCAGCCCTGGTGATCATGATGTTATCGGGTTTGATATCCCGGTGGACCAGGCCTACCTGGGCGGCATAGCCCACCGCCGCCGCCATACCCCGCATGATCCCGGCGATCTGCGATTCCTTGAGGGAGCCTTCCCGTTCCAGGGTGTCCTGGAGGGATTCACCTTCGATGTATTCCATCGAGAAATAGTGGCCCATCCCACCATCCGCCGTATGCAACGGCGCCGAACCGACATCGTGGACCTTGACGATATTCGGATGGTTCAGCTTCCCCGCGGCCTGGGCTTCGGCAAAAAAGCGGTCGGCAAATGTCGGATCCCGGGTGACCATCCGTGGGGCCAGGACCTTCAGTGCCACCACCCGGTCCATGCTCAATTGACGGACCCGGTAGACCTCGCCCATGCCGCCCTTGCCGACCATCGCCTCGACTTGATAGCCGGCCAGGACCTCGCCGGGTTGAAGCAAATTCGCTGGACGTGGGGAGCCAGCGGTGGGCAAAGGGGAGCCAGGCGTCATCTTGACCATGTTTGGCACCTCTTCCGCGCCGCAAGGTGCTTCAACCGTGGAGATGGGCCGCCAGCAGGCGCACGTAGGCGCCATGATCCGCGACGGCAGCGCACTCCCGGGCGCTGTGCATGGACAGCATTGGCGTTCCCAGGTCGGCCACCGCCACCCCCAGATTCGCTCCGCAAGCTGGACCGATGGTGGAACCGCAGCCCAGGTCGGTGCGGGCCACGAAGTCCTGGAGGGGCACATCTACCTTCCGGGCGAGCTCCCGGACCCGGGCGGCGCTGGCAGCGCTGGTGGCGTAGCGCTGATTGCTGTTGCTTTTAAGCACAGGCCCTGCCCCCAGTCGGGGTTTATGCCGGGGTTCGTGGCGCTCCGGATAGCTGGGATGGGCCGCGTGGGCCATGTCCGCCGACAACAGGAAGCTGCCCGCCAGGGCCGCGAGGAACGCCCGACGATCGCCCCCCAATTCGAGGAGGATGCGTTCAAGGATGCCCCCCAACAGCTCTCCATTGGCGCCGGAACGGCTTTCGCTACCGACTTCCTCATGGTCAAAACAAGCAAGGACCGGCATCACCTCGGGCTGACCCTCCGCGGCAGCGATGAGGGCCATCACACCGGCGTGGCAGCTTGCCAAGTTGTCCAAGCGGCCAGCGAACACGAGTTCATTGCGCACCCCGCCCCGACGGGCGGGCGTCAGGTCGTACAAGGAAAGATCGTGGCCCAGGATCTCGCCGGGGTCCACCCCTGCCGCAGTCGCCAGCATGGAACGGAATTCGAGGTCTGGATCACGGCCATTGGCCAAGCCCCAGATGGGTGCGAGGTGCTGTTGGGGATTCAGCTTCAGACCATCCTCATTGATCCGCCGATCCAGGTGAATCGCCAACTGGGGCACCCGGGCAATGGGTTGGTCGAGGCGCACCGTGCGCAGTGCGCCACCTGCCAGGTGAACGGTTCCAGCCAAACCCAGATCGCGATCCAGCCAACTGTTGTGGAGCGCTCCGCCGTAGACTTCGACGCCCAACTGCAGACAGCCCTCGGCGGTGAAGGCAGGCCGGGGCTTCAGTCGCAGATGGGGACTGTCGGTGTGGGCACCCACCAGATGAAAGCGTTGGGGCCTGACCTTGTCCCGGAGGACGAAGCCAATCACCGCGGCCTCTCGACGGACGTACCAACGGCCAGGGCTGAGATCCCAGGCCGGCACGGTCAGATCCAAGGGTCTGAAGCCTGCCTCCGTCAATTCCTCCACCAGGGTGTCGGCGGCGAACCAGGCGCAGGGACTGGCATCGATGAAGGCGAGCAGGTCACGCATAAATTCCGTTCAGCTTCGCTGGAACCGGCGTCCCAGCTCGTCCCAAGGCAGATCGAGGGTGGTCGGTCGGCCATGGGGGCAATGCTCCAGACCCTCCAGCTCGTACAGCATCCGCACCAGTTCCCGCTGCTCGTCGGCGGATAGCTCCTGGCCCGCCTTCACCGCGCCATGACAGGCCAGACTGTGGGCGATGCGTTCCCGCAGGCGCTCGACAGCGCCGGCGGCGCTGCCGCCTTCCCCGAGTGCCGCGAAAAATCCCGTCCAATTAGTCCGGCGAAGGCTCGCCGGATGGGCCCGGACCAGCACGGTGGCCGGACCGAACACCTCGGCCTCGATGCCGAATGGGCGCAACTGGGGCAGCAGGGGCGCAATGGCCGCGACCTCGGCGGCATGCAGTTCGACGGTCCGGGGCACCAACAATTCCTGACGCCCGCCGGCCAGCACATCAGTGCGCGCCGGATCCAAAGCGAGAAACAACGCCTTCTCATGGAGGGCATGCTGATCCACCAGGCGGATCCCGCTATCTGTCTCGATCAGAAGAAACATCCGATTGAGCTGGAGGATCCGACGCACCGTACGGGGCATCCCGGGGACGCTCGGCGGTGGGACGGGGGTCGCAGCGTCCGCCTGGACCGGACTGCCGATCGCTGATGGCCCTGCCGGAACAGCCATCGCCGTCTGAAGAACGGCACCCGCCAAGCCAATGGGCTTCGCCGCATACTGGGCCACCGGCTCGGCTGCCCGCCGTTCCACCACCGGCTCGATGGGCAGGAACCGCTCCTGGATCGGCGGCGGGCCCGCCGACTTCACCACCGTGCGCTGGACGATGGCGGAAACCTGGGCCGGCCCTGGGGCTGCCTGGACCTTGGCCCGGTCTTCCGGGGTCAACAGGCTGAAGCCCCCTTGATGCTCCTGCAAGGCCGCCTGGACCGCCCGGGACACCAGGGCGAAGACCTCGCCCTCCCGACGGAAACGGACCTCGGCCTTCTGGGGATGGACGTTCACATCCACCAGTTCGGGATCCAGGTCCAGATGCAAAAATACCGAACCATGCAACCGGGGTTCCAGGAAGCCCTTGTAACCCTCCCGCACGGCGGCGAGGATCAATTTGTCTCGGATGTACCGACCGTTCAGGAACGTGAACTGCCGCTTGCTGGTGGGCCGTGCCTCCCGGGGATGGGCCACGAAACCGCTGAGTTCGCAGGCATCCCGGGTCGCCGTCACTGGGATCAGCGCCGCCGCCAGCTCCTTGCCGAACAGACTGCGGATACGCTCCGGCAGAACGCCCCCCGCGGGCAATTCCAGGACGGTACGTGCGTCGCTCTCCAGGGCGAAGGCCACGCCCGGATGGGACAGGGCCAGGCGGATCACCTGATCGGTGACATGCCCGGTTTCAGAGGATTCGGTTTTGAGGAACTTCAGCCGTGCCGGCACGTTCCAGAACAGGTTGCGGACGCTGACCCGGGTCCCTGGAGAGGCCCCCGCAGGTCCGGCGGCGACCTCCCGACCCGCCTCCCAACGCACCTGGAAGCCCGCTTCCGCTCCGTGCAAACGGCTGGTGATTTCCATTTCCGACACCGAGGCGATGGACGGCAGAGCCTCGCCCCGGAAGCCCAGAGTGGCGATGCGAAACAGCCCTTCGGCATCGTGGAGTTTGCTGGTGGCGTGACGCTGGATGGCGGTGCGCAGATCATCCGGGCGCATCCCGTGACCATCGTCTTCGACCTCCACCAGCCGACGACCGCCATCGGCGATCCGCACCACCACCCGGGTTGCCCCCGCGTCGATAGCGTTCTCGCACAATTCCTTCACCACCGCCGCCGGCCGTTCAACGACCTCGCCGGCGGCGATCTGGTTCGCCAGCACCTCTGGCAGAACACGGATCTGGGGCGGCTCCGCACGTCCGGGCATGCTGGCTCCTATGGCTGCCTGCGGCCCGGTTCTGCGGTTTATTTCTTGAACGGGACCAGCAGAGCGTTCATGCCACGGCCTTCCGACCGGGGCTCCTGCTCTATCTTGGCGCAGTCCGCCAGGAGTGCCGCAAACTTGCGGATCATCTCCACGCCCAGCTCCTTGTGGCTCATCTCGCGGCCGCGGAAGCGCAGCTGGAGGGAGACCTTGTGGCCTTCGGCGAGGAATTCCCGGGCATGCTTGGACTTGATTTCCAGGTCACCGTCCCCGGTACCGGGGCGCAAGCGCACTTCCTTCGTCTCCACCTTGTGGGCGTTGGACTTGGCGGCGCGCTCCTTCTTCTGCAATTCGAACAGGAACTTGGAGTAGTCCTGGACCTTGCAGACGGGGGGCTTGGCATCAGCCGCGACTTCGACGAGGTCGAAGCCGGCATCCTGGGCCCGCTTCAAGGCCTCAGCGATGGTGACGATGCCAATCTGCTCACCATCGGGGCCGATCAGGCGCACTTGCGGCACCCGGATCTTGTCGTTGATGCGCGCGCGATTGGCGTGCTCAGGGGGAGGAAGAGGAATTCTGCTGCGACGACGACCGATCAAACGCTCAATCTCCGCTGGTGGTTGCGAGCACGGAGTATTGACCTCCTCCCTGGGCAAACAAGCGACACCCCAGAAACAATCCTTCCGCCCCCACGTCCACCATTTTCAGACTTCCCCAGGCACCAAAAATTACCCTCTGGACAAAATCACTTTGCTCCCACACTTCCCGCCCATCGGAGTGCGGGCGTAGCTCAGTTGGCTAGAGCGACTGCTTGCCATGCAGTAGGTCGAGAGTTCGAGTCTCTTCGCCCGCTCCAATACGAAACCCTCGGTGAAAACCGAGGG
>CANIXE010000104.1 GCA_947470885.1 Planctomycetota bacterium | reverse complement strand
GGGCGCGGGCGACCAGTTCCTCGTCGGTCAGGTGGGCCTCGCTGCTGATGGTGGCGTTCATCACCCCGGAGGAACGCAACTTGCGGGTGATCGCCCGAGTATCGATGCCGTCAATGGCAACGATGTTGCTGCGCTTCAGGTAATTCGGCAGGCTTTCCACACTGCGGAAGTTTGACGGCACGTCGCGACAATTGCGCATCACGAAGCCGGTGACCTGGGCCTTACCGCTTTCGGCGTCCAGGGGGCTGATCCCGTAGTTGCCGATCTCGGGGTAGGTCATGGTCACGATCTGGCCAGTGTAGCTGGGATCCGTCAGGACTTCCTGATAGCCGGTCATGCCAGTGTTGAACACCGATTCGCCCACGGCGGTGCCGATGGCGCCGACGCTGCGCCCCCGGAGCACGGTTCCATCAGCGAAAGCAAGGCGGGCGGTGGTCATGGAGGTATCCTCGAAACAGGCTGGGGCGAAGGCGCGGGGAGTATGGGTGACGAAGTGCCCTGCCAAGCGACCGATCCCGGTCCCGGAAACGCCCGGTGTGGGGTTTCCCCCATGGAGGGCAGACGCCGGGGTGGCATGATCACCCAATAGAATGACGCACCACGATTTCTGGAGCAGTCATGGCCATCCCACCCCGAGCCTGGTTTGGCCTCCTGCCCCTCACCCTCCTGCTGGGAGGACTGCTGGGCGCCGCCGAAGAGGTGGCCGTCTGCTGTTTCCACGACCTCGTTGAACCGACCGGGGTCGCGCCCGGGGCCACCGTGAAGGCCGCCGCCGGACCCCAGGCCGCCAACCTGCCCATCGCCACTCCCCCGGCCTACCACAGCAGGCCGGGGGCCACCCGGGCCCTGTACCTGGACTTCAATGGCCAGGTGGTGACCGGCACGGTATGGAACAGCACTGCCGGCGGCGAACCGGCGGGCTCATGCGAGGTCAGCAACGACTGCCTGCCCTTCGATATGGACGGGGACCCCACCACCTTCAATGCCGCCGAACAGGAGACCATCCGCCAGATCTGGCTGCGGGTGAGCGAAGCCTATTCCCCCTGGGAAGTCGACGTCACCACGGTCGAACCGACCTCGGGGCTGTGGATGAGCTGCCTGTTCACCCCCAAGCTGGACCGCCTGGGCAAGGCCAATCCCTACACCAGTACCGCCCTGGGGGTGGCCCAGACCGCCGGTTTTGGCGATCCCCTGCGGCGGCCGGCGTTCTGCTATTTCAATTCCCCGGCCAATACCGCCAACGAACGGATCATGGCCAACATCGCCAAGCATGAGCTGGGACACACCTTCGGTCTAAAGCACGATTCCAACACGGCCAAGGGCCTCAACGGCTACTACCCCGGGCACAACGGCACCTCGGCCCTGACCTCGTGGGTACCGATCATGGGCGAACCGGTGCAAAGCACCCGGCAGATGGTCCAGTGGAGCCGGGGGGATTTCACCGGCTACGTGGGCAATCCCGCCCAGGGGGAAATGGACGATCTGCTGAAGATTGACAATTTCCTGCCCCGGCGCGCCGACGACCACGGCGGCACCGTGGCCTTGGCGACGATCCTGCCGGTGCCCGCCAGCGGGAGCCTGAACGCCACCGGAATCATCAGCGATACGGCGGATGTGGATGTGGTCCGCTTCACCAGCCCCGGAACCGGCCCCGCCAACATCGCCGTCACCCCCCTGGGCGATCCAGCCACCCCGGGCTGCGCCACGCTGGATGTCCGCTTCGACCTTATCCGGGTGACGGACAATGCCGTGCTCGCCTCGATCAAACCCCAGGGCGATCCCAAGGCCAGCCTCTCCGGCTTCGCCCTGGTGGCCGGGGTGGAATACGCCCTGCTGATCAGCGGCGATGGCGAGGGCAATCCCTTCGCCGCCAGCCCCACCGGCTACACCAGCTACGGTTCCCTGGGGCAGTGGACCATGAATGCCACCCTGCCCGCCGCCCCACCCCCCACGGCCATCGAACGCTTCGTCACCCGCTTCTATGAACAGTGCCTCGGGCGCAGTCCGGATGCCGCCGGGCTAGCGGCCTGGGCCGCCGATCTTGCCACGGGCCGACGCAGCGGCGTGGAGGTCGCCCGGGGTTTCATTCTTAGCCCGGAATTCACCGCCCGGGGCCTGGCGGACGGGCCCTTCACCGACGTGCTGTACCGCAGCTTCTTCGGCCGGGAACCCGATGCCGGTGGCCAGGCCGGCTGGCAGGGCGAACTGGCCCGGGGCGTCCTCCGGGAGGATGTGCTGTACGGCTTCGTCCTCTCCGGCGAGTTCGCCGCCCTATGCCAAAGCGCCAGCCTAACCCCCATCGATACCCCCGCTCAACGATCCTGGACGATCCGCCGTTTCGTCCGTCGATTCTACCAGGAATGCCTGGGACGGGAGCCCGATGCCGCCGGAATCACCACCTGGACCGACGCCCTGGCTTCCGGCGAACGCCTGGGGGGCGAGGTCGCCCGGGGATTCGCCCTGTCGCCGGAATTCACCCAACGGGGCCTGACCGACGAACGCTTCCTGGCGATTCTGTACCGGGCGTTCTTCGACCGGGAGGCGGATGCCGGTGGCCTAGCGGTCTGGTTGGACGCCTTGCAGACGGGGACCAACCGGGCCACGGTGCTGGAGGGCTTCATCCACGCCCAGGAATTCCGCAATCTCTGTACGGATGCCGGGATTATCCCGTTCCCGGCGGGGGGCTGACCCAGCCAGCGCGGCAACTCAGCGGGCTGCTCGCACCAATTCTGCGAACAGGGCCTGCTGGTCTGGCCAGGAAGGCGCCAGGTTCTCGGGGTGCCATTGGACGGCGAAGCAACAGGGCTGGTCGGGCAATTCCACCGCTTCGCAGACTCCGGTGGCTGAAGTCGCCACCGTCACCAGTCCCCGGCCCAGGCGCTCCACCGCCTGATGATGCCGGGAATTCACCATCGCCTCCAATCCCATCAAGGACGCCAGACGGCTGCCGGGGTCGATGCGTACCGGATGCTGACCGCCGTCCGCCAACTGGTGATCCGGGCCGATGTCCGGCAGGTGCTGGATCAGGGTGCCCCCCAGGGCCACGTTCAGGACCTGCATCCCCCGGCAGATGCCGAAAATCGGCCGGCGATCCGCCAGGAAGCGCCGGATCAGGTCCAGCTCCCAGGCGTCCCGGGCCGGGTCCGGTGGATTGCACAACGGGTGCACCGGGGCCTGGTACCGGGCCGGATCCACATCACCGCCGCCGAGCAGCAACAAACCGGCCACAACCTCGGTGGAACCCGGGGGCAGAAAAACAGGAACGCCGCCAACGGAATGAACCGCGGCGGCGTACGTGGCGTGATAACGCTCCGGATCGGTCGCCGTCACCGGCAGGCCGATCCGGGGGAACATCTTAAACCGCCAGGCGGACGAATCCGGTCAGGGTGAAGCCGTTGCGCTTGGCGTAGGCTTCAACGCTCTCGCCCTTCTCGCCGTCCAGGAGGATCTCCTGCTCGAGGAGGACGTTCTCCTTGTAGAAGCGGCCCAGCTTGCCTTCGACGATCTTGGGGCGCATCGCTTCGGGCTTGGCGGCGACGTCCGGCAGGGCGGCGAGGATCTCCCGCTCCTTCTGAACGATGGCCGGGTCGACCTGATCCCGGTTCAAGGCCACCGGGGCGGGGCTGGCGCTGGCGATGTGGAGGGCCACGGTGCGCTGCTTTTCGCCACCGGAACCGGCGACGATGGCGGCGATCCGGCCGCCGTGGTTGTAGCCGGTGACGACCGTACCGGTGAGGACCACGACCTGGGCGAGGACGATGTTTTCGCCGATCTGCTGGATCTTGGCGGTGATCGCCTCGTCGACGGTGAGGTCGGCCAGTTTCTTGGTCTTCAGTTCATCGGCGCTGGTGGCGCCGGTGGCCAGGGCCAGATCGGCCAGTTGCTTGGCGAATTCCTTGAAGGTGTCGTTGTTGGCGACGAAGTCGGTCTGGCAGCCGAGGAGGACCAGCACGCCGGTGCCGGTGCCCAGGGCCAGGCCGATGGAACCATTCGGGGTCTCGCGGCCGGCGAACTTGTCCTTGGCGGACAAGCCCTGCTTGCGCAGCCAGTCGATGGCGGCGGCCTTGTCGCCATTGCTGGCTTCCAGAGCCTGCTTGCACTTCATCATCGGCAGGTTGACGGCGTCACGCAGTTCCATCACGAGCTTGGCGGAAATCTGGGCCATGGGATTCTCTCTGACTTGGGGCGGTCGCAGGGCAGCCGCCAGGGGAATTGGAGGAGGGTGGGATTAAACGAAGAACCCCGGACCAGGCAAGCCGGCCCGGGGTATCTGGGGTCTTGGCTCAGGCCGAGGCAACGGCGGGGGCGACGCTATCAGCGCGACCCTTCTGGATGCCGTCGACGATGACCTTGGTGACCACCTGGATGGAGCGGATGCCGTCGTCGTTGCCCGGGATGGCCAGGTTCACGGCGGCGGGATCGGTGTCGCTATCGATCAGGGCGATGACCGGGATGCCCATGCGCTGGGCTTCCTTGATCGCGGTGATTTCGTACTTGGCGTCGACCACGAACATCGCGTCGGGCAGCTTGGCCATGGTCCGGACGCCTTCGAGGTTGCGCAGGATGCGCTTCACTTCGCGGCCGTCCCGGGCCTGAACCTTCTTGCTCTCGCGGATGTATTCCGGGCGGGCGCGGCGGGCTTCGATCTCATCCAGGCGGCGGATGGCGCTGCGGATGGTCTCGAAGTTGGTCAGGGTGCCGCCCAGCCAGCGCTCGCTGACGAAGGGCATGCCGACGGCGCGGGCGGAGTCACGGATGACTTCCTTGGACTGGCGCTTGGTGCCGACGAACAGGATCGTCTTGTTGCCCTTGGCCAGCTTGGCGGCGTAGTGGTACGCCTGGACGAGACCGCGGGCGGTGGCCCGGATGTCGATGATGTGGATGCCGCCGCGCTTGCCGTAGATGTTCGGCTCGTTGCGGGGGTGCCACAGGCTGCTGTTGGTGCCGAAGTGGACGCCGGCGTCGAGGAGGTCTTTGAGGGTGGTGATGGCCATGGGATCCGTACCTTTCCTGGCTTCCTCTGCACGGAGAGCCAGTGGGGGGCCCCGCCAAGGGTTGGTGCGAAAACGACCGCCGCTGGCGGGACCCCCGATCAGCACGAGGCTGATGCAAGAGCAGGCGGTCGCTGGACGCCAAGGAGCGTCCGGGGCGTGGGATGATGGGCGGACTTCCGATCTGTCAATCCAAGGCCAGGCCGTTGCCCCCGGCCGGTCCTGGGCCCCACTGGCTGGCATGACCCTGGCGTCCTATTCCCCGAGGCCCTGTATGACGTCCCGATTCCCGACAGCTCCGCCCAGCAATACGACAGGAGGGCCCATGTGGACCCAGGTCTTCGCGCTCGGCTGCCTCTTTCTGGGGGGCTGTGCCTTGCGCACCGCGCCCTCGGAGCCCGCCCCGGCACCGGAACCACCGGCCCCGGTCGCCCAGGTGGAAATCCAGGCCCCCCGCCCGTCGCCCCCGGCGCCGGACTGGTCCCCCCGGGTGGCGACGGTGATCACCGCCGCCGACGGCCGCTGTCTATTAGCCCCCGCCGGCCCGGCCTTCCCCCCGGGCAGCACCCTGGACATCACCGACCCCCTGGGGACACCGGTGGGCTCCGCCCTGGTTCTGGAACCGGAAGGTGGCCGGCCACCCCTGCTGCGCCTGATCGGCCTGAGCAACAGCGCTCGGCCGGTGGCCACTGGCGACCACCTGCGGATCCACCAAGAACCGCCCCCCAAGCCCGCACCCCCCGCCGAGGAGCACCCTGCCGGGGAGGAGCTTCCGCCCCCAGGGTCCCTGGCGGACCTGGAACGCCTGGCCAAAGGCAAGGAACTCAGCGCCATCAAATCCGCCCAAATGGCCCGCCTGGAAGCGGAACGCCGGTGGATGGAGCTGGCCGCCCGGGTCCTCCGCCTGCCCGCCGGCGGTCCCGAACTGGGGGATCTGCAGGAACGTCTCCGCCGGGAACTGGCGGATCATCCGGAGTTGAAGCCATGAATCGCCGCGTCCTCCGTTTCGGACTTTCAACCCTGGCCGCGAGCTGCCTATTCCTGGGGGGCTGCGCCACCCGGGGCGGACCGGACAACAGCCCCGTCCCGCCCCCGGACCTGCCCCGACCCCAGGCCAAGGCCAAGGCCGGCGCCCCGGACCAGGACCGCTCCGCCTTGGCCGACCATTTGAAGGATCTAGACGCCAAGATCGCCAAACTGGAGGACCAGGCGAGCCGACCGGTGCGCCAGGGCTCGGGCGCCTATGCCCAGTGGACCTCCCTCCGGGTGGAAGGCGGCGGCCGGGAGCCCGTCCTCGACCGTTTGCGCCGCCTGGAACAGGACCTGGCCGTGGCCAAGGCCACCATCACCGCCAAAGAGGCCCAGGTCCGGGATCTCCAGATCGCCCGGGCTGACGCAGAAAGCAGTGGCAAGCTGCTGGCGGAAAAAGCCGACTACCTGGGCCACACCCGGGACAGTCTCCAGGCGGCCCAGCAGACCCTGGCCGAACGTCAGGAAAAACTCGATCAGGTGGCCGCCCAACTAGCCGCCAGCGAACTCCAGCGCCTGCGTTCGGAACGTGATTTCTACCGCCTGGCCGGCGAGGTCCTGCGGATGACCCAGGACCAGACCAGCGAACTGCCGGACATCCAGAATCGGATCCGCCAACAGACCCGGGATCTCCAGACCCCGGCGAAGGGAGCCGGCAAATGACCCGCGCCATCCTGATTCTGTGGGCCTGCGCCGGGCTTCTTGCCGTCGCCGGGTGCAGCCGGCCGCCGCCACCCCACAGCATCAGCCATCAGACCACCAAGCGGGCCAGCGAGCCGGCCCGGGTGGCGGTGCTACCGTTCTGGACCGGGGACAAGGTGGGGCGCAGTGCCAACGTGGTGGGGGAGACCTTCGCCGCCAGCCTGCGGGAATTGGCCCACCACGAGGTCATCCTGGTCAGCAACGAACGGCGACGGGCGATCCTCCCGGGGGGCGACGACGTGCTGGCGGTGGGCAGCATGAAGGCCGACGACCTGATCCAACTACGGGAGGCCCTCCACGTGGATGCGGTGGTCCTGGGCCGGATCGAGCAGTTCGAATCCTTCGATCCGGTGTCCCTCGGCCTATCGGTGCATCTGGTGAGCTGCCTGGACGGCGAGGTCCTGTGGAGCGCCACCGCCCACCTGGACAGCGCCCGGGATGAGGTCCAGCAGGACCTGAAATATTGGTACGGCGACCTGAACGGCCGGGGCAACGCCAGCATCGGCGGCTGGAAAATGGCCCTGTCGTCGCCGGCTTTGTTTAGCCGCTACGCCTGCGATCGGTTGGTGGAGACGTTGGGGTGGAAGGAGTGAAATGGTGAATGCTTGAATGCTTGAATGCTTGAATGCTCGAATGCTTGAATGCTCGAATGCTCGAATGCTCGAATGCTCGAATGCTCGAATGCTCGAATGCTCGAATGTTTGCACCGTAGATCGGAGCGTTGAGCGCAGAGTAGCAAATGGCCCCCCGGGAGCGCCGGCCTCCAGGCCGGCATCGGGACGATTTCCTTCCCGGGACCGACGCGAGCTGTCGCTGTTAGCACAACCGATGCCGG
>CANIXE010000103.1 GCA_947470885.1 Planctomycetota bacterium | reverse complement strand
GGCCTTCGATGAGGCGATGGAGGACCTGCACACGATGCTGGAGAAGTTCGGCGACAACAAGGCGCTGCCCGAGGTGCCCCAGGCCCGGCTGATGATCGGCGGCCTGCTGTACGACGCCGGCCGCTGGCAGGAGGCGGAAACCCAATTGTCCCTATTTGCCGGCGCCGCCGGCGGGCGCACCGCCGACCAGGTGGCCTTCTGGCTGGCCCGCTGCGCCTTCGAGCAGGGCCGCTTCGACGTCGCCTTGGAACGGTTCATCGCTCTGGTTCGCCGTTACAAGGCGGGCAAAACCGATGAACGGGCCCCGGTGGACATCTACGAACAGGCCAGCTTCCACGTCGGTTTGTGCCACATCCGGCGTAGCGCCCCCCGCTATGTCGACGCCCTATTCGCCTTCCAGCGGGCCCAGGCCGACTTTCCCAAGAGTCGCCTGTCCCCGGAACTGATCATCCACATCGCCCGCTGCTACGCCGAGATCGAGCGGGAGGACGCCGCGGTGGACAGCCTGTGGTCCCTGTTGCGGGGCGATGGCGCCGCCAGCCCTGAAGTCGCTCAGCAGCAGATCGACACCCTCATGGGCAACGTCCTGGGCCGGCTCAGCGACTACCCGGGCAACATCCGTTCCCGGGTGATGTTTTACATCGCCCAGGCGGGCCATCGCCGGGCCGAACGGGAACGCAACGATCGGGTGAACCTGGCGGCCCAGGCTGTGGGTTATTACGAACGGGTGCTGTCGGAAGATCCCAGCAGTGAGCTGAAAGACGCGGCGCGGATCGGCCTGGCCCGGGCGTGCTTCCTTGCGGGCAACGATGAACGGGGGGTGTTCGAACTCGGCCGTCTGCTCCAGGAACCCACCCTGGGGGAACGGGACCACGCCTACGCCGCCCGCCTGCTGGGGGATTTTTACCGACAGAAGGGCCAGCTCCGCGAAGCGGTTAAGGCCTTCCGTGGGGAGGTTCCATGAAGCGAGGTCTTTTGTTGTTGGCGATTCTCGCCGGGGCCGGCTGGGCCGTGGAAGATGGCTTGCCGCCCCTGCCGCCCCAACCTCGGACGGTGCCGGGCACGCCGGCCCTGGAAAAAGTCGACGCCAATCCCGACGACCAACTGCAACGGCGGATCGACAAGGAGGTCCACCAGCGGGACCAGGCTATCAGCACCCTGATGCAGGCAGGCACCGCCGGCTCCCTGCCGGAACCCGAAGCCAAAGACCCCCAAATGGTGGAGGCTCTGAAAGCCGCCAAGACCGCCCGGCGGGACCTGGGGCTGGCCCTGGACGATTACGTCTCCCGCACGCCCCGGGTGCAGAAGGATGTCCTCGACCGGGGTGAGCGGCGGACCCAGGCGGGCCAGGCGGCGCCCCTGGAGGCCCAGAACCTGTTGGCCATCGCCGAGTGCTACAAGGACCTGGCCAGCGCGCCCCAGGGCAGCGCCCAGGATGTCACCGCTGGGCAGGAGGCCCTGGGCAAGCTGGATCTCACCCGGCTGCCCGAAGGTGATCGGCCCCGGGCGGTGTACCTGCGCCTGTGGTTCCAACTGGAAAAAATGCGCAAATCCCCTGCGGATCTGCCAGTGACCGAGAAGCGCAAATTGATGGCCGACGCCCGGGCCATCCAGAACGAGTTGACCAGCCAGTTCCCCGCCAGCGAGCTGGCCCTCACCGCTGACGCCCTGTTCCGCGGTCTGGACGAGGCCCCGGCAAAGGCTGACCCATGAGCCCCCACCAGAGCCTGTACGACGCGATCCATGGCCATCAGGCGGGGCAATTGCTTGTCCTGGCGGCTGAAGATCCGGACCCGGAGGAACTGGTGCGTCTGGATGCCGCCATCGCCGACGCCATCGCCGCCCTGGAGGTCTTGCCCGATCCGGATCCCGCCGACCTGCCGGCGCTGGCGGCCCTGGCCCACGAAGCCCATCGTCTGTCCCAGGCCGTGGCCGAGGCCACCCGCCAACGCAGCGGGGAATTGAAACAGGACCAGGCGGGCATGGCCCGGAACCGAGACCACCTGGGGGGCTACCTACCACAGCAGCATGCCCCGGCCCGGTATATCGACCGGAAAGGGTAAGAGGGTGGGCGTTTATAACGTTCTTGGTGGCGAGCCTACAGGCTGATGCCGGTCTGGATTCACCACCTCGTGGTAAAGTCCTTAAGGCTCGAACCGAGCAGCATGGAAATAAGTCATCAACGGAAGCGTGATTCCACCGTATGCTTTTTAGCTTGGCATTCCGTCAGGCGAGAAGCCACGCGATCAAGGCCAACACGGTAATGCTTTGCTTTCAAAGTGATTTATCAGTAACCTACCGATTTTACGCTTTAGCCAGGGCGGGATCATTCGGCGCAGAGGCTTCGGGGCGCGGTGAGTTGCCCCAGGTGACGGTTTTGTCCCCGTGGCTAGATGTCTGAATCCAAACCAATATCATGATGAATCTGTGTCCAATTACCCCTGGAGTCTCCATGTCCCGTTTCGTCCTTCTATCATTGTTCTCAATCGCCGTCTTCACCTGTACCACCATTACCGCGAACGCTTTTGCCCAGGAACGAGGGATTGATGAAACGGTGATGGCCAAACTGGGTTGGAAAGTCTCGCTTCAGTGTTGGACGTTGCGGAACAATACCCTTTTCGAGGCGATCGAGATAGCCCAGGGGCTGGGCATCCATCACCTGGAATTTTTCCCCGGTCAGAAGCTGGACCGGGATTCGCCGCTGAAGGTCGGTCCCGACATGGGGGCGGAGGCGGTGGCCAAGCTCAAGGCCAAGCTTGGCCAGGCGGGGATCCAGGCGGTGGGCTTTGGCGTAACCGGAATATCGGCAAATGAAGCTCAAGCTCGTGCGTTGTTCGCCTGGGCCAAGGACCTGGGCATTGAGGTGATCAACACCGAACCTAGCCCGGACAAGAAGGAAACGCTGGCGATGATCAGGAAATTGGCGGAGGAATATGGGATCAAAGTCGGTTGTCACAACCATCCCAAACCATCGACCTACTGGAATCCTGAGTTTGCCGTGGACGTGGTGAAGGACTACGGTCCGTGGCTTGGCTTATGTACGGACACGGGGCACTACCTGCGTTCCGGGTTGGTGACGGTGGACTGCCTGAAAAAAGCCGACGGCCACATCGTATCCATGCATTTCAAGGACCTCAGCGAGGCCAAGCGGGATGTGCCCCATGGCACCGGTATCAATCATGCCGCGGAGCAATTGGCTGAAATCAACCGCCAGGGTTTCAAGGGGGTGATCTCCATCGAATACGAGGTATGGGATGACCAGCAGCACAAAAACCTGGAGAAATGCGTCGAATTCTTCAATCGGGAAGCTGCCCAGCTTAGTAAATGATTGGGATGCGGATTTGTTGGCTTGAAATGCGATGGGGCAGGGCTCCATCGTCACCACAGCCAACGAAGAACGAGCGAACCTTCCATGACCGTCCTGCAGGACCTGTGGGAGGCGGCTGGGATCAGATCCCGCACCTGGACGGCAATTTCTTTGTCACAAAGCCATTTTGAAACACCGCGAGTCTAAACATGAAACGTCCCGAAAATCTTTCCCGCCGCAACTTCATCAGACTGGCAGGTCTGGGTCTGGCAGGCCTGGTAATGCCCCGTGGTGCCTCGGCGGCATCCACAGAGGGTCTGTTTTCCATTGTGCCGGCCCATGTTCTGGGCGGCCGGGGCAAGCTTGCTCCCAGCGATACCATGAATATCGGCTGCGTCGGTGTTGGTGGCATGCAGGGCATGAACGATGTCATGAGTGTCGCAACGGAGAATATCTATGCGTTGTGCGACGTGGACGAAGGCTATCTCAACGCCGCCGCTCTAAAATTCCCCAAGGCAAAATTATTCCGGGATTTCCGCCAGATGCTCGACCAAGAGCATCACAACCTCGACGGCATCACCATCACCATCCCCGACCACATGCATGCCACCGTGGCGCTTTGGGCCATGGAGCGCGGCCTTGCGGTGTACTGTCAGAAGCCACTGGCCCAGACCGTGTGGGAAGTCCGGCAGATGGCCAAGTCCGCGCGCAAATACCAAGTCGTCACCCAAATGGGCAATCAGGGGTACTCCGCCGAGGCGATGCGAGTCGCTAGCGAAATTCTCTGGCGTGGCGACATCGGGGAGGTCCGCGAGGTGCATGGCCTGAACGCGGGAGGCTTTTCCCGCGGTGTCACCCAATGGCCTGATCCCCAGCCCGTTCCGTCCACGCTGGATTGGGACCTGTGGACCGGTCGTGCCGCCGAGCATCCCTACCATAAATCCATCGCCCCCATAAATTGGCGCGGCTTCTTGGAATACGGCACCCAAATGGTCGGTGACTGGGGTGTGCACATATTTGGCGCCGCCAATTTTGGGCTCCAGCTGGGCGCGCCCACCAGTGTTGAATGCACGTTCGTCGAAGGCGCCAATTTGGTGACCTACCCCAGTTACTGCTGCAAACTCGAATTCCCCGAACGACCGAATCCCCAGGTGCCTTCGGGGAAGATGCCGCCGGTGACCGTCTACTGGTATGAAGGGAGTGCGGCCAGCCGATTCAAGTTGCCGGATGGAATCACAAATGAGGACTTCAAAGGCAACAACAGCCTCCTGATAGGCAGCAAAGGGTGCATCATGACGTCAGGCCGCAGCGAGGGCTTGAGCCTGTGGCCCAATACATTGAAAGGTGAGGGATTTAAGAAGCCTGAAAAGGTGATCAGGCGCTCACCTGGCCATTTCAAGGAGTGGATTCAGGCCGTCAAAGGCGGCCCAACACCGTGCTCAAACTTCGAGGTCGCCTCCACCTATGCCGAATGGTTGTTGTTGGCCACCATCAGCTGGCGCTTCCCCAACCAGAAATTGTTATGGGACGCCACGAACATGCGGTTCACCAATAATGAGTTGGCCAATTCTTTCCTCCGACCGACGATTCGCAAAGGTTGGGAAATCAAGAATATCCCGGATTGACCCTGGGTCAGATGGCCCGGTCCACCCCAGGGAAGGCCGTGACGGGTTGCGCTGGCCGGTTTCCTGCCGTTGGCGTTGACGGATGGGTCAGTCGTTCGCCGATGGCTATCTGAATGGCCGCCCGTGGGGGCCCTGGCCCTGACCGCCGACCATTCCGGGACAAACCGCGAATTATGTGGTATACTCGGGTATGGCTGAAATCTCCCGTAAAGAACTCGTCCTGGCCCTGGTCGCGGCCGGGGATCACCCCCGGCTGTCGGGGCTCGACCTGTCGGGCCTGGACCTGTCCCACCTGGATTTTCACGGGGTGGACTTGGGAGGCGCCGATTTGTCGGGTTGTTCCCTTCACCGCACGAATCTGCGGGGGGCGATCCTGATCCGGGCCAACCTTACCGAGGCCGATCTAGGGCATGCCGAGCTGACCAAGAGTCAGCTGCACCACGCCATGCTGTACAAGGTCCGCGCCGATGAGGCCATCCTGGATGGCGCCGACCTGCGCCACGCCCTGCTCAAGAACGGCTCGTTCGTCAACGCTCGGATGCACGAAACCGACCTGCGCCAGGCCCATCTGGAGTACGCCGTGTTCCGGGGGGTGGATTTCCGTGGCTCCAATTTTCTGGAAGCCCATTGGGAGGGAGCCGACTTCAGCGGGGCGATCATGGCCCATGTGGTGGGTGATCCCCTGGAGCCCCGATCCCAGGCCCATGCTCGGCCCCCCGCGCCATCGTCCCTCAAGACGCCCCGTCCGGGCTGAACCGCCGGTGGGTGGATTGGTCTGGTTGCTGCCGGGCCACGGGTAACCAGCGACGGAGAACCTGGACCAGACCCATGTCTTGGAGCGGTTTCGCCAGGTAGTCGTCCATGCCGGCTTCCAGGCAGCGTTCCCGGTCACCGATCATGGCATACGCGGTGAGGGCGACGATGGGGATGTGCACGCCTTCGTTCCCGTGTTCTTCACGCTGGCGGAGCATGCGGGTGGCGATGAAACCATCCATGACCGGCATCAGGCAGTCCATCAGGATCAGATCATAGGTGTTGGCCGCGGCCATGGACAGAGCCTCCAGGCCGTTGGCTGCGATATCACAGGTCAGTCCCCGACGGGAGAGCAGCAAGTGGGTCACCAGCTGATTGACCTGATTATCCTCCACCATCAACACGTGGCCGGAAAAAAGCATCCCGTCCGGCCCTTCCGGGATTTCCGAAGGGGGACTTGGGATCGTGAGCTGGTCCTTTGGCCTCAGATCGGTGAGGAGGTCCACCAGCCCTGCCATACGGACCGGTTTTTCCAACCGTCCTTGAACGAGATCGGCGGCCGGCGAGTTTTCCTGGGCTCCGAGGAGGATCAGGGTTGGAATCAACTGACGGAGGTTGTTCAACGCGTCCGGTCCAACCTGGGGAGATTCCGACGGGCACATCCGACCATCGATGAGGGCGACGGTGAATGGATCCTGACGCTTCTTGGCCCGTTCCGCCACCTGTTTGGCTACGCCGGGACAACTGACTCCCTCGGCCCGACCGCCGGCATTCCGGATCATCCCCGCAAGGATTCCGTTGGCCTGGATGTGTCTGCCGAGGATCAGTACCCGCGTTCCAGTCAGGGCGTCCGGGGCGGCCAGGCGAGCTGGCCCGTGGCCTGCGGGGGCGGGGGTCAGGGGCAGCAGCAGGGTGAAGCATGAGCCTTGGCCAACCGCGCTGGTTACGGTCAGGGTTCCGCCCATGAGATCGGTCAATCGCCGGCTGAGGGAGAGGCCCAGTCCGGTGCCGTCGAAACGCCGGGAAATCGTGCTGTCGAGTTGCTGGAAGGGGATGAACAGATCTTGCAACCGTTCCGGAGGAATACCGATGCCGGTGTCGGTCACCGCGATCCGGTAGCGATCATCCTGGATCCCGACTTCGATCAGGACGTGACCCCGTTCGGTGAACTTCACGGCGTTGCGGATCAGGCCGATCAGCACCTGGCGGACTCGCAGACGGTCGCCCACCGCCAGGGGTCCCACTTCCGGATGCCAGTGGACCAGCAGTTCCACCGGGATCTTGGGATCATTGGGTCCCAACAAGTCCGCCAGTTCGAAGATTTCGTTGTGAAGATTGAAAATCCCTTCTTCCAGATGCAGGCGCCGGGATTCCAGGCGGGAAAAATCCAGGATGTCGTCAATCACCTTCATTAGTGATTGGGCGCATTTCATGCTGATGTTCAGGTATTCCCGCTGTTCATGCCCCAGGTTGGACATCAGCAGCATCTGACCCATGCCCAGGATCCCGTTCATTGGTGTTCGCAGTTCGTGGCTCATCATCGCCAGGAAATCGCTTTTGGCCTGGTTGGCATGTTCCGCCGTCGCCTTCGCCGTTTGATGGGCCTCCTCGGCCCGTTTTCGGGGGGTGATGTCGGTAAAGCTGACAACGCATCGGTCCGCCCAACCCTGGCCGCTGGGGGAAGCCCCCACCAGCATGGTTAACTCCTGACCCCGGGCGGTGCGAATCAGTAATTCCATGGGCTCGAATGGGGAGCCGGTTTCCTTGACGCGCTTCAAGCGGGCCATCCAGCTGTCGATGACTTGTTGGCGATATACGGGATCGGGGTAGGCCTTCGACCACCAATCGGCAATCGTGGGAATGTCTTCCAGGTGATAGCCCAGGATCGCCTCAAACACCGGAT
>CANIXE010000102.1 GCA_947470885.1 Planctomycetota bacterium | reverse complement strand
GGATCAGGGCGGTCATGGGATTTCCGACGGGGTCGCCCGGGGGGCGGGGGCGGTGGGTACGGGGGCGGAGGGCGGGGGTGGTGCCGCCCCGGCGGCGGCATCCGCCTGGAAATACGCCTGGACTGCGCCCCGGTGCCGGGGGGCGATCACCGCCCGCCGGCTGTCCGCAGCAGTGGGATCGAAGGTTCGGGCGGCGGCCCGGGTCAGGGCCGCTTGGGCGGCGGCATCGGCCTGGGGATCCCGGCTCTGGGTGGCGACGGTCACGCTGCCGTCGGGGTTCTCCACCAGGCCTTCCGCCAGGGGGGCCGAAGCGCCGCCTTCCAGGGGATCCCGGGCGACCCGTTCCAGGGGCGCATGGCCGGGGCCACGACTCACGTCGCCCTCACCGAAGCCTTTCCTCCCTTCCAGGAATCTGCGCAGGGCGCTGGCGCTTTTGCCCTTGCCCAAGCCCTTGCATTTGCCCGCCAGGGACTTTTCCAGATCCCGGGCGAGGGATCGGCATTCCCCGGGGTTCAGGTTCCGGGCGCCGGACTTGGGGGCGGGCTTGAGGCCGGCCTTGGCCAGGGCTTTGGCCTGGTCGGGGGTGATTCGGCCCTGGCGCACCGCTTCGGCCAGGGCCTGGGCCATGGCTTCCTGGGTCGCCCCTGGGGGCAGTGCCGGCATCAGCCCTGGGGCGGTGGCGGCGAGTTCGGCCAGGGCCTGGCCCAGGGCCGCAGCCTGGGCGGCGGCGTTTTCCGGGGTGCTGTGCTGGGCCTTTGCCGCGGCATCCAGGACGGCCCCCAAGCGTTCCCCGGCGGCCTGGGCCTGGGCATCCAACTGTTGGGCCAGGCGGTCCAGGCCTTGCCAGGTGGCCTGATCCAGGCCTCCGGCGGCCAGGGTCTTCAACTGGGCTTCCAGGTCGTGGCGCTCCTCGGGGGTGATCACTTGGGCCTCGGCCAGCGCCGTGACCTCCTGGACCAGGGGCCGGGTGGGATCGGCGGCCAGGGCGGTGGGGGCGGTGGGTTGGATCTGGGGCAAGGCGGCGGCGCCGATGAGGCACAGCAGGCCGAAGGCGGGGGCGGCCAGGGGTCGCAGGTCGGGTCGGGGCAGGCGGACCCGGGTCAGGGCAGCGCCGGCCCGAGCCAGCCAGCCGGGATCACGTTGCCGGGGATCGGATTCCGCCAGGGCCATCACCAACCCATCGGCTCCGGCCAGGCGGTCCAGGTGGCCGGCAAGGAGGGCGGGCGATTCCCGACGGGATAACAGGCGGGGCAGAAGGACCGCGGGGCCCAGCAGGCCGGCGGTGGCCACCGCGGGGACGAGCCAAGCACCATCCACCATGGTCAGGCGGACCACCACCACAGCGGTGGCTGCCAACATCGTCCCCAAGGCCAGGGCCGGGGCAAAGCTGGTCAGGGTACGATCCCAGGCCCGGCGGCGGGCAAGGCGGCGCAGCAGGAGGTCCAGCGGCGTCGCCATGACGTTCACTTGGCGGGCGGGGCCGCCGGAGTGGGGGCCGCCGGGGGAGTGACGGTCGGGACAGGTACGGCAGGTGCGGCGGCAGGTGCGACGGGCGCGGCGGCCTTGGGGGCGGCGGCTTCCGCGATGTTCCGCTTCAGGTTCCAGTAGCTGACCTTGGCCACTTCCAAGAGCCGCTCGGCACCGGCATCGGTGCGGCTCAGCAGGGGCTCCAGAGCCTGGACGGCCTCGGCCTTTTTGCCCTGGGCGGCGTACACCCGGGCGCCACCGACCACGGCTTCCAGCTGGTGGACGGCGTATTTGGCACCGGCGGCCTTTTCGGCGCTGGCGTAATCCGCCAGAGCGCCGTCCAGGTCACCAGCCTGGTGCTTCGCCGCGGCCCGGCTGATGGTGGCGGCCAGCTGTAGTTCAGCGTCCTTGGCCAGGGCGGCCTGGGTTACGGCCAGTTCAGCGGCGAGCTTTGCTCCGGCGGTGTCGCCGGTGTCGAGCTTGAGCTGGACCACCTCGATGGCGGCCCGGGCCCGGAAAAACGGGGTGTTCTCAGCGTCCTCCATCACCTTGGCCAGGGCTGTGGCGCTGGCGGCGGGATCTTGGCCGGCCCGGGCGCTCAGGTAGCGGGCAGCGCTGCCCGCCTCGGGATGGCGCTGGAGGCGGCTGTTGACCACCATGACCACGACGACCGTGGCGATGATCACCAAGGCCACGATCCACCAGCGCTTGCGGATCTCCTGGGAGAACGCATCCAGGCGGTCGTAGAACGGATCGGAATAGCTGGTCGTGGGGCCGAGGTCGGACATGGTCATCAGGTGGCAAGGGACGGGCTGGACCCGACCGGTGGAATCAAAGCGGACGGGTGGAGGCCAGATCGATGGTGATCTTCAAACGGGAGCTGTTGGCCTCGGTGATGATGGTCAAGGCTTCCTGGTTCTTGCTCCAGGTCTCGGGGGCGGTTGCCGGAGCTCCAGCGGGGGAGGTCCGGGTCCAGCCCTGTTCGGTCAGCCCGCCAGCCAAGCGGTCCCGAACCCGCACGGGATCCTCGGGTTCATCGCTGTCCTTGGTCTGGAAGGTTACGTGGAACCGCCGTAGGGCTCCGTTGGCATAGGCCAGGGCCAAGGGCTCCTCGTCGGGATCCAGGCGGTAGCCCCGGAGGCGTTCCAGGGCGATGTCCGGAAAACCTTCTGGGCGGTAGGCCGGCGGGATTTTTACTGCCTGACCCCGGGAATCGCCGCTGCAGCCGCCGATAAAAATGGCAGCACAGAAGAGGGCAACACAGCCCAGGACGTTCCGGGGCAATAAGCCGTGGCCGGCCAGGCGAAGGCGGTTCACGCTTGCTTGTAGGTTAGCCGGGCACCGGCGATGGTGACCACATCACCCGCCCGCAGGTCCCGTTCTCCAGAAATCTTGCCGCCATTGACCTTGACCGAGCGCCAGCCGCCCTCGGCGCGAACCCGGTGGCCGTTGGTGGTCTTGATGATCCGAGCCTGGACCGGTTTGACCAGGAAGCCCTTGGCCGGGATGTCGGCCGAGTTGCCCACGGTGGTTTCATCCCGGGTTAGTTGGATCAGCACCTCGCGACCGCCCTGGTCCAGGCTGATGACCATCCGCTTGCCCCCTTCGGCCATGGCCTTGGCCAGGGCCGATTGGTCGACGAACATGGTCATTTCACCGCCCATGCTGGCGGCGGTCTTCTTGCCGGTTTTGGTCGCCGAAGCGAAGCCGTTGGCATCGAATACCAGGCTGTGTTTGCCGAGGACGATCCGGTCGCCTTCCTTGAGCAGGTGGCGGCTGATCTTCTTGCCGTTGATGAACGTGCCGTTGTTCGAACCGCCATCCACCGCGACCCAGCCCGCAGGATCCTTGACGATCGAGAGGTGGTGCCGGCTGATGCCCAGATTGTCGACAACAATGTCGCATTCCATGGAGCGGCCGATGCGGGCTTCGTCCTTCTCCAGGGTGTGTTCGGACTCGACATTCGAGCCGAACATGACGGTGATCTTGGCCATGGGGCAACTCCGGGGCCGATGACGGTATAGGTCATCTGGGGCGGTCAACGCGCCCTGGGGCAGCATACCCCCGGCGGTCTGGGCGAGTGGTGGCCCATGTTCCCCTCTGGTGTTCCCTGTGTTCGCTTCGCCAGGAAAAGCGAACAAGTCGGTTTCAATCTTCCGCTGCAGCCCCGGGAATATAGCCTTTCCGCACCATGACCCCTGCAACCCAGACCGCCATTCAGCTCGTCGGCCCCGACCAGCTCGCCCTCACTGCCGCTAAGCCGGTTCCGACCCCGGGTCCGACCCAGATCCTGGGTAAGGTGGAATGCGTCGGCCTATGCCAGTCGGACATGAAGCTCCTGCATCAGTTCAGCGGCCACGCCCGGAAGGGCCCCGTGCTGGCCCATCTGGGTGCCGAGGTCCTGGCTGACATCGCCAGCTACGTCCCCGAGGGCCGGCCCACCGTCCCCGGCCACGAGGTGGTCGTCCGCGTCCTTGCCACCGGCGCCAAGGTGACATCGGTGGAATCTGGCAAGCGTTACCTCGTCCAGGCAGACTGGCGGGACCTCAAGACCGCCAGCTCCAACGGCGCCTTCGGCTACAACTTTGAGGGCGGCCTCCAGGAGTACGTTCTTCTGGATGAACGGGTCACCGTCGCCAAGGATGGCACCAGCTATCTGATCCCGGTGCCCGATGACCGGGGCGCCAGCCAGCTGGCCCTCGTGGAACCCTGGGCCTGTGTTGAGGATGCCTTCATCAACCGGGAACGCCGGACCCTGAAGAAGGGTGGCATTACCCTGCTGGTGGTGGCCCCCGGGGTGAAGTTCGGCTTGGGCGAGCTCGCCGGCCTGGATTTCAACCTTCCCGCCAAGACCCTGGCCCTGGGTACCGATCTCCATGGCTTCACTCCCACGACGCTGGCCGAGCTGAAGCCCGCCAGCGTCGACGACCTGATCGTCGTCGGTACCGACGGTGATCTACTGGATCAGGTCCTGCCGTTGTTGGCTGTGGGCGGCATCGCCGTCCTCGCCTGCGCCGGCAGCCGCTACCGCCGGACCGTGCGCCTGCCCGTGGGTCGGGTGCATTACGGCAATGTGCGCATCGTCGGTCATCCGGGATCCCGCCCGGCGGACGCCTATGCCCGGATCCCCAGCAACGGGGAAGTGCGGATCGGTGACCATGTGCACATCGTCGGTGCTGCCGGTCCGATGGGGGCGATGGCCACCATTCGCCTGGCCAGCTTGGGTCGCGGCCTGAGCATCGAGGCGGGGGACCGCAATGGCGTCCGGGTTGAAGCCCTGCGCCAGAAGGCCGAGCCCGTGGCCCTCAGCCGGGGCGTGCAGCTCCGCTGCTATGACGCCACCGTGGATTCGCCGGCGGCCTACCCCGACTACACCATGATCATGGTCCCGGTGCCCTCCCTGGTGAGCACCGCGGTGAACGCCAGCCGGCCCAAGGGCATCATCAACATTTTCGCTGGGATCGCCGCGGATATCTGGGAACACATCGACCTCGATCTGTACATTGGCCGTAGTCTGTACCTGATCGGTACCAGCGGTTCCACCATGGACGATATGAATGCCGTCCTGGGCAAGGTCCTGGGCAACAGTCTGGACACCAACCTGTCCGTCGCCGCGGTGAGCGGCATGGCCGGGGCGATCCTCGGCCTGCAGGCGGTGAAGGCCGGCACCATTCCGGGCAAGATCCTGGTGTACCCGGAACTGACCGACCTGCCCCTGCTGGAGCTGGACGCCTTGGTGGCCCGCTTCCCGACCCTCGCCAGCAAGCTGGACAACGGCGGCTGGAGCAAGGCCGCCGAGCTGGAGCTGCTCAAGGTCGCCAAGGGCAAGTGAAGGCTGTTTGGAGCGCCGAGCGCCAGCTCGGCCTCGGTTGTGCGTCTACTGACGACTGACGTTGAATTCTTCGCGAAAATCGCCCCGAAGCCGAGCTGGCGCTCGGCGCTCCCAGCGAGCTGTCCACGGCCCGGCGTCGGTTTCTCCGGGAGTGGCTTCTTGAGGAGCTGTCTGCGATCCGGCGTCTGCTCAAGAAATGATTTCCTGGGCAGACGGTGGTGATCGGTTTCCCGTGTTGGGGATTCACGACAGGCGGTTGCGGTAGTCCTGGTAGGTGAATTTGCGGACGACCTTGAGTTCCTTGCCATTCCAGGTGGCCAGGGAGGGGTGCTTCACCCCGTTAAACATCGTGGTTTTCACCATCGTGTAGTGGGCCATGTCGGCGAATACCAGGCGGTCCCCGGGGACCAGGGCCTTGGGGAACGACCAGTCTCCCATGACGTCGCCGGCCAGGCAGGTCGGCCCCCCCAGGCGGTAGGTGTGGGGCGTGGCTCCGGGATCGCCGGCTCCGTGGATGGTGGGCCGGTACGGCATTTCCAGGGTATCGGGCATGTGGGCGGTGGCCGACACATCCAGGACCGCAACTTTCACGCCGTTCTCGATGATGTCTTGAACCGTCGCCACCAGAACGCCGGTGTTCAGGGCGATGGCCTCGCCGGGTTCCAGGTACACGGTCAGGTGGGGATGTCGGGCGCGGAAGCCCCGGATCACCCGCACCAGCAGGTCGATGTCGTAGCCCGGCTTGGTGATGTGGTGGCCGCCGCCGAAATTCACCCAGCGGCAGTGGGGCAGCAGGTCGCCGAACCGGTCTTCGAAGTGGCCCAGAACCCGTTCCAGCACATCCGCGCCTTGTTCGCACATCACGTGGAAATGCAGGCCGCTGACGCCCTCCGGCAGGGTCGCCCCCACTACTACCCGGCGGGAGCCCAGGCGGGAACCCAGGGCGCAGGGGTTGTACAGTTCGACGTCCACCTCGGAGTATTCCGGGTTGGTGCGCAGGCCGATGTCGATGTGCCGGCCGCTGGTGCGTTCGTACTCCCGGACCAGGGGCAGAAATTTCGCCACCTGGGCCGGGGAATTGAACACCAGGTGGTCGGTCAGGGGCAGGGTCTCGTGGATGTCTTCGACGCTGAACGCCGGGGCGTAGGTGTGCACTTCCTTCACGCCAAAGCGATCCTGGGCGAACTCCTCCCGGGCCAGCTGGGCCTCGATGGGCCCCGAGGCGCAGGCCCCGTCCAGGTGGGGCCGGAGCACGTCGAAGGTGCTCCACATGGAGAATCCCTTCAACGCCGCCAGGACCTTGCAGCCGGCTTCACGTCGGACCCGGCTGAGGAGGCGGGCATTCCGCTCCAGCAGGCGCAGGTCGACGACGAAGCAGGCGCCGGGCACCGTGGCCCAGTCCAGGTCGCGGATGTCGGTCTCGGGGATCGCCATGGGGCTGGGTCCAATGCGGTGCGTTGGGCGGAGAAAAAAGGCATTCAGCAAACGAGGATCACTGGGAGCGCCGAGCGCCAGCTCGGCTCGGCAACATACGGGCCGAGCTGGCGCTCGGCGCTCCCAGTGGTCCTTCGACATGCCAAGTTCCCCGGGGATTCGTTGTCCCGGGGAAACCTAGCTCAGATCGGCAAGGGGCCGGTGGGGGTGGTTTCGACCCAGGGCAGGCCCATGGGGCCGATGGCGGCCATGAACGGATCCGGATCCATCTGTTCGACGTTCCACACGCCGGGCTTCTTCCACGCGCCCTGGAGGAGGAGCTTGGCACCGAGGACCGCGGGGACCGCGGTGGTGTAGCTGATGGCCTGGCTACGCACTTCCTTGTAGCAGGCGGCGTGGTCGCAGACGTTGTAGATGTAGTAGCGCTTGAACTGGCCGTCCTTCAGACCCTCGATCCAGCAGCCGATGTTGGTCTTGCCGCTGTAGTTCTCGCCCAGGCTTTCCGGGATCGGCAGGACCGCCTTCAAGAACTGCAGGGGGACGATCTCCCGACCTTCGTACATCACCGGCTTGATCGAAGTCATGCCGACGTTTTCCAGGACCTTCAGGTGGGTCAGGTACGCCTGGCCGAAGGTCATCCAGAAGCGGATTCGCTTCAGGCCCTTGATGTTCTGAACGAGGGATTCCAGCTCCTCGTGGTACATCAGGTACATGTCTTTGGGCCCGCATTCGGCGAAGTCGAAGCTGGTGTGGACCGACAGGGGGTCGGTCTCCTTCCACGCGCCCTGCTCCCAGAACTTGCCCTTGGCGGTGATCTCCCGGATGTTGATTTCGGGGTTGAAGTTGGTGGCGAAGGCCTTGCCGTGGCTGCCGGCGTTGCAGTCCAT
>CANIXE010000101.1 GCA_947470885.1 Planctomycetota bacterium | reverse complement strand
GATAGGGTTGCTTCACCACCACCAGGTGGTGTTCGATGGAGGAGGAGCCGTCAGCGGCGGTGGCCCGCAGGTAGCCGGAAGCCAACCAAGTCGTGCCGGCGGCGCCATCCGCCAGATGGAACCACAGGTGGTAATTGCCCAGACGATCGTGCCCCGGCTTGGGCATGATGGTCAGCAGGCGATCCGCCAGCACCCGGTTGCCGTGGCGGGTCCCGCCGAACCAGCGACGCAGTTCGACGGTGCTCTCCACCCGGTCGGCGGCGAGGTCGAGGACGAACTCCTTCAGCTCGGCAAAACTGGCCCAACCCCGCTTGTTGCAGGTGTGGATGACCGCTTGCTGGACGATCGACGAGGACATGTAGCTCTACCCTAGGAACGACGGAGATGTCGGCAACCCGGCGGTTGTTGGAACGTCTGAACAGGACGGGGCTTCCAAGCATGCATTCCGCTAAGGCCCAGGCTGGTCGGTTGCCGGGGAGGCGCATCCCCCACACTGCTGCCCCACTGGCGAAGATTCCATGAAACCCTTTCCGACCCATACCTCTCCGGCGCGATTCCTGGTTATTGCCGGTCCCAGCGGTGCCGGAAAAAGCACCCTGATCCAGCGTTTCCTCAAGGGGCGGCCCGAGGTCCTGCGTTGCCTGAGCGTCACCACCCGGGCGCCCCGGGGTCAGGAACGGGACGGGGTGGACTACTTTTTCGTCAGTCCGGAGGAATTTGCCCGGCGGGTGGCGGAGGGCGCTTTTTTGGAGCACGCCACGGTGTTCGGCCGTCACAGCTACGGCACCCCTCGATCCTATGTTGAGGAAAATCTCCGGGCCGGGCGCAGCGTGATCAAGGATGTGGACATCCAGGGCGCCCGGCAGATCCAGGCCACCTTCCCCAGGGCGTTGACGGTATTCGTGGTGCCACCGACCCGGGCCGAGGTGGAACGCCGCCTGCGGGGTCGGGGCACGGAGGACGCGGACAGCATCGTCCGCCGCCTCGCCGAAGCCGACGTCGAATTGGATGCCTGGCGGGAATTCGGCTATCTGATCATCAATGACGATCTGGACCAGGCCGCTGTGGACCTGGGGGCGATTCTCCGGGCGGACCAGTTGCGGATTCGATAAGGATGAAAATGATGAATGCCCGAATGCTCGAATGCTCGAATGGACAGCCTTGAGAGCCCCAGGCGCCCCGTAGTACAGCGTCGCTCATTCGAGCATTCGAGCATTCGAGCATTCGAGCATTCAAAATTCACCCCGAGCACATCACACAATCCTCGGGATTATTCGCGCTGCACGTCCCCTGGGCCCAGGCGATGACCTCCTCGGGGTTCATCCCGGCAAGTTCCTCCCGGGTGCTGGTGCCGGCGGCGACCAGCACCTCGACGGCCTTGGCCAGCCGGTCGGCATCCACTGCGGCGGCGGCGGTCGCGGTGGCCGCCTCCTTCTGGATGCTGGCCTCCACAGTGACTTTCTGGGCGCCCCGGGCGGCGGTCTGACGGATGTAATAACTGCCGGTTTTGAGGCCTTTCTGCCAGCCGTAGAAGTGCATCGAGGTTAGCTTGGCGATGGTCGCGTCCCGGAAGTAGATGTTCAGGGATTGGGACTGGCAAACGAACGCCCCCCGGTCCGCCGACAGATTGATCAGGGTTTTCTGACGAATTTCCCAGATCGTCCGGTAGAGATCCTTGATGTCCTGGGGGATGCTGTCGATGTCCTGGATCGAACCTTCGGCGGCGACAATTCGATCTTTCAGACGTTCGGTCCACAGGCCCCGGGCGATGAGATCCCGCACCAGGTGGCTGTTCACCCGCACGAATTCCCCGGACAGCACATTGCGCTTGTACAGGTTCGAGGGAATCGGCTCGAAGCCCTCGGTGTTGCCCAGGACGTTGGCGGTACTGGCGGTGGGCATCGGGGCCAGGAGCAGGCTGTTGCGCAGGCCCTTGGCTTTCACCTGGGCCTTCAGGGCGGCCCAATCGTAGCGGCCGCTGGCGCAGTAGGTGGCCTCGGCGCTGGCGGGCAGGCCCGGTTCGTTCCTGGCCTTCCGTTCCTCGTACCACAGATCGAACTGAAGCCGGCCCTGGCTGGCCGGGGAACCGACGAAGGTTTCGTAGGGGCCATCCTGGGTGGCGATGGCGCAGGACGCGGTGACCGCGGCGTGGTAGATCGTCTCGAACACCTCGCGGTTGAGGGTCGCTGCCCCGGCGCTGTCCCAGGGCAGGCGCAGCTTGATGAACAGGTCCGCCAGGCCCTGGACGCCGATGCCGATGGGCCGATGCCGGCGGTTGGAGCGTTCCGCCTCGGCCACCGGGTAGTGGTTGCGGTCGATGATCCGGTTCAAATTGGCGGTCATCACCTCCACCACCCGGTGGAGGGCGGCGTGGTCGAAGCTGCCATCCGCCTGGATGTAGGCCGGTAGGCTGACCGAGGCCAGGTTGCACACGGCGACCTCGTCCGGGCTGGTGTATTCCATGATCTCGGTGCAGAGATTCGAGGATTTGATGGTGCCCAGATTCTGCTGGTTGGACTTCCGGTTGATGGCGTCCTTGTAGCACAGGTAGGGCATGGAGGTCTCCATCTGGACCTCGCAGATCTTCCGCCAGAGGTCCCGGGCGGGCATGGTGCGCATGCCCTTGCCCTCGGCTTCATAGCGCTCGTACAGAGCCTTGAAGGCGTCGCCCACCGCATCGGACAAGCCGGGGCAGCGGTGGGGGCACATCAGGGTCCAGGGCTTGTCGTCCCGGACTCGCTCCATGAACAGGTCGGGGACCCACAGGCCGTAGAACAGCGCCCGGCAACGCATTTCATCCTTGCCAGTGTTCCGCTTCAGGTCGAGCCATTCGACGATGTCCCCGTGCCAGGGTTCCAGGTAGATGGCGAAGGAGCCCTTGCGCTTGCCGCCACCCTGGTCGACGTAGCTGGCGGTGGCGTCGAAGTTGCGCAGCATCGGCACCAGGCCATTGCTGGTGCCGCCGGTGCCGGCGATGGGGCTGCCCGCGGCTCGGACATTATGAACGTGGACGCCGATCCCGCCGGCGGTCTGGCTGATCTTGGCGCAGTCTGTGAGGGTCTTGTAGATGCCCTCGATGCTGTCGTCGTGCATGTGCAGGAGGAAGCAGGACGACAACTGGGGCTTGGGCGTGCCAGCGTTGAACAGGGTCGGGGTCGCATGGGTGAACCGCTTGGTGGACATCAGGCGGTACGTTTCGAAGGCCCGGGCCAGGTCGCTGCCATGGATGCCGATGGACGTACGCATCCACAGGTACTGCGGGGTTTCGACGATTTCCTTGTCGAGGCGCAGCAGGTAGCTCTTTTTCAGGGTGCTGATGCCCAGGTAATCGAAATCCAGATCCCGGCCGTGGTTGATCGTCCGGTCGATCAGGTCGGCGTTGGCCCGGACCACGGTGATGAAATCCTCAGCCAGGGCGGGACTGTGCCGGCCGTGGGTGTCCAGGCGATTGTACAGGCGCTCCATGGTCCGGCTGAAGGACGGGTCGGTCTCCTTGTGGAGGATCGACGCCGACAACCGGGCGGCCAGGGTGTCGTAGTCCGGGTGAGTGGTCACCAGATTGGCGGCGGTTTGGACCGCCAGGTCGTCCAGTTCCCGGGTGGTCACGCCGTCATACAGGCCGGCGATGACCCGCTGGGCCACCAGGATGGGCTCGACGGCCAGACCGTCGGCCAGGGCTTCGACCCGCTTGGTGATTTTGTCGAGGTGGACGGCATCGCGGCGGCCGTCGCGCTTGATGACCTGCATGGACATGGGGATTCTCAGGGATTCGGAGGGAAGATGGGAGCTGCGGGGGCCGCGTCAGAAGTCGGCGTCGAAGGCAATGGCCTGGTCGGCGACGCTGTGGCCGACGCCGGCCTTGCGGTATTCGGCGACCTTCTTTTCGTGGAAGTTGGTCTTGTTCTGCAGGCCGATGCGTTCCATAAAGGCGAACGGGTTCCGCTCATCAAACATCCGGGGGCAGCCCAGCTGGACCAGCAGACGGTCGGCGGTGAAGCGAATGTACCGGCGCATCTGGTCGGCGTTCATCCCGATCAGGGACACCGGCAGGGCCTCGGTGGCGAAGCCTTCCTCGACGGCCACCGCCTCGGCGACGATCTCGGCGATCCGGGCCGGCGCGCAGCGGTCCTGGAGCTGCTTATGCAGAAGCACAGCGAAATCCGTATGCAGACCTTCGTCCCGGCTGATCAGTTCGTTGCTGAAGCATAGTCCGGGCATCAGGCCCGGCCGGGCATCCTTCAGCCAGTAGATCGAGCAGAACGACGACGAGAAAAAGATTCCTTCGATGCAGGCGAAGGCCACCAGGCGCTCGGCGAAGGGTCGTTCCGCCACCAGCCAGCGCAGGGCCCACTGGGCCTTCTGAGCGATGACCGGCATCAGTTCGACGGCGCGGAACGCCCGGTCCTTTTCCACTTCGTCGGTGAGGTAGGTATCGATCAGCAGGCTGTAGGTCTCGCTATGGATCGTTTCGATCATCATCTGGACGGAATAATACGCCCGGGCCTCGGGGGAGGCGACCTCCTTGTAGAACCGGGCGGCCAGGTTCTCGTTGACGATGCCGTCGCTGGCGGCGAAAAACGCCAGGACGTGGGTCAGGAAATAGCGTTCATTGACCGAGAGTTTCTTCCAGTCCTGCTGGTCCTTGGACAGGTCGATCTCCTCTGCGGTCCAGAACAGGCCCAGGTGGTCCTTGTAGGCCTGCCAGATGTCCTGGTAGCGGACCGGGAACATCACGAAGCGATCAGCCCCGGGGGTCAGGAGGGGATCCGCCAAGCCGTCCACAAGGGCTTTCACGCTGGCGTCCGGAGTGATGGCGGTCTCCCGTTCCCGGCGCCGGCGTTGTTCTTCACGGTAGAGGACGAAGCGGCGGGCGGCCTCATGCTCGCCGGCCCGCATCAAGGCCAGCTCGGCGAGGTCCTGGATTTCCTCGACGTAGAACGAACCGCCGTCCCGGCGTCGGGAGGCCAGGTCTTCGCATACCCGGCGGGACAGTTCTTCGGCGAGCTTCCGGCGCAATTCATCATGGACGGGATCGGTAGATGCAGAGCCGTAGGTGCTGCCATCAGCGGCGGCCAGGGCTTTGCCGATGGCGTCGGTGATCCGCTGGGGCTCGAACGGTCGGAAGCTCTCGTCCCGGGTGCGCACAGACCATTTGCCCGGATGTCCGGCCAAGGTGGTGGTCGAGGGGGCGGCGATCGGGAGCGACGGAATGGACATGCGCACGATTCCTGGGCTGGTCGGGTGGAGGTCCGAAGGAATACCTGACTTCAACCGAGGTCAATATCTTGGGGGTGTTGTCTGATCGTCCACTAGGGGTAGCGGTTTCTCGCCGTTGACTTTGGATTCCCCAGGCTGGTCCCAGGATCCGCCGCAAGTTGCCCCAAGTTGTCCGGTCAAGGGCCAATTCCCGGTCCGGAAAAAGTTAGATGGACGTTATTCCTGGCGACCGAACGGGTCCGCCACCAGGATCGGCTTGGTGATTTGGCCCCGCACCAGGACCCGGCCGGCATGGGTACCGACGGTGCTCAGAATGGGGGTGAACAAGGTTCCCAGGCCTGGGATTTGGTCCACCAGTTTGAATGCCAGGCGAGGCACCAGGAGGATCTTCAGCTGGCCATCGAAGCCGATGGTTCCCGAGATCAGGATTTGGGCCGCCGGGCTGTCCAGCCGGCCCTGGATGATGTGGATCTGCTGGTCCCGCAGTTCGAAATCGATGGTCAGGGTGTCCTGGCCCTTGGCCGCCCCGGGATCCCCCACCAACAGGTTGGTCAGCAGCGAAAGTTGAACCAGGGAGCCTTTGGAAATCACCAGTCGACCCTGCCCGGTAAGCAGGTCTGGACGGTCGGCCTGGATGGTGAATTCGATCTGGCCGTCCACCTGACCGCTGAGATTTTCGATGTTGCCGCTGATTTCCCGCAGGCCTGCCGCTAGATCGCAACCGGCAGCGGCAAAATCACAACGGTAGCTGCCATCGGCCAAATTGGTGGCGATCTCCCGGCTGGTGATCGTCCCACCATAGGCCGAGGCCCGGCATTCCTTGAAGCGAAGGATGCGTCCGTCCAGGCGGGGGGTGACCACCACATCCCGAAAGGTCAGGGGGGCGAATTCCACGGTGTTGGCGTGGAGCACCTGGCCGTCGATGAGGGGGGCCCAGACCGATTCCGCAGCCCAGCCCTGGGCCGTCAGCAGGATCCCCGCACCCAGGGCGAGGTAGCGCCGAATCATGGCTGCAGCCGCTGTAAATCCCGGTCCGCGGTGGCGATTTCGTCTGCAGGGGGCCGATTGGCCAATAGGGTGGCGTGGGCAGCCCGTCCGGCCCCCGTCAACAGGTGGATGGCGACGTCCACATCGCTCACCAGCCAGGGATTGCACCGGGGCCGGAATTCCCGCAGGGCTTCCACGGCGACGGCGCAGTCGGCCAGCAGTTCCAACGGGATGGCCCGGGCGGCGGTTTCAGCATTGGCCTTGGCCTGGGGATCCGCCTTCACGGCCTGGACCCGGGCATAGGCGCTGGCATCCAGATCCGCCAGGGCCAGGGCCCGAAGGCGCTTCTGGTCGAGGGTGGACGCCAACGCCAGGGCGGCGGCTTCCTGGGCGGCGTATTTCGCCCCGGTGGTGTAGCGGGCGGCCATCGCCCCCGCGGCATGGCCCAGGGCCGCAGCAGCGGCGGCAGCGGCCCCACCCCCGGGAGCGGAGGTGCGTTCAGCCAGGGCCTCGGCGAATCCGCCCAGGGGTTGGATCGCGATGTTCATCCGCCGCTGCCTCCGGCGGCGGGTTCATCCACCACCCGTTCGATCTTCGCCCCGAGTTTACCAAGACGTTCTTCCAGACGTTCATACCCACGGTCGATGTGGTAGACCCGGGACAGCCGGGTGGTGCCTTCCGCCGCCAGGGCGGCACAGACCAGGGCCGCACCGGCCCGAAGGTCGCTGGCCATCACCGGAGCACCGGACAATTTGGGCACGCCCTGGACCACGGCCTGGCCGTTGGCGACGCTGATATTGGCGCCCATCCGCCGCAGCTCCGCGGCGGTCATGAACCGGTCCGGGTAGATGCGTTCGGTGAGGATGCTGGTGCCTTCGGCCAGGGCCATCAGCGCCAGGATCGGACTTTGGACGTCGGTGGGGAAGGCGGGGTAGGGCAGGGTGGTGACTTCGCAGGCCTTGGGGCGTTCCCCAGGGACCACGGTCATGGAATTGCCCCGGCGGTTGACCTGGACGCCCATCTGGCGCAGCACATCCAGGACCGATAGCAGATGGTCCGGTCGGCCTCCGGTGATGGTGATGGGGGACTTGGTCAGGGCCCCGGCGATGAGGAACGTCGCGGTTTCGATCCGGTCGGGGATCACCGACCAGTCGACGCCCTTCAGGCTCTTCACGCCCTTGATGGTGATCCGTGGGCTGCCAGCACCTTCGATCTTGGCGCCCATGGCATTCAGGCAGTCCGCCAGGTCCACGACTTCCGGTTCGCAGGCGGCGCATTCGATCACCGTGGTGCCCTTGGCCAGGACCGCGGCGCACATCACATTGTCGGTGGCGAGGACGGACGAGCCGAACTTGCCGCCGAGGTAGATTTCCGCACCTTTCAGGCCGCCCTTGGGGGCCTTGGCGGTGATCATCCCCTTGTCGATGGTGATTTCCGCGCCCAGGGCCGCGAGGCCCCGCAGGTGGAGGTCGATGGGGCGTTC
>CANIXE010000100.1 GCA_947470885.1 Planctomycetota bacterium | reverse complement strand
ATGGTGAAGGCTCCGCTTTTGGTGACAGTCCCCCCCGGGGTGGTTATCGCCACATCGACGAGCCCGGCGGCATGCGCTGGCGCTACACAGGTGACCGTGGTTGCATTCACCACCGTGATGTTGGTTGCCGGGATACCTCCGAAGCTGACAGCAGTGGTTCCCAATAAGTTGGCTCCGGTGATTTTGACGGTCGTGCCCCCGGTGGCGGGGCCACTGTTCGGGCTGAGGGTGGTCAGAACTGGGGCTGCGAGATACGAAAAAGGCTTGGTCTTGGTGACCATGCCGCCAGGTGCGGTCAAGACGATATCCACCGATCCCGCCGCGTGCGCCGGGGAATCGCACGTCACCGTCGTTGCGTTAACAACCTTTACTCCGGTGGCGGCAGTTCCCCCAAATGACACCGCCGTGGTACCGATGAGATTGGTCCCGGTGATGGTCACTGTCGTGGCACCGGCGGTGGGACCGCTTATCGGCTTGACCGTGTTGAGGGTGGGTGCCGGGGGGACCAGGACGTCATAGGTCCAATCGTCGGAGAGACCGCTGAATACTGGATCGTCAGAGCTGGTGGTAAAGGTAAAGGTGACAGATGAGGTCGAGGGGACGGCGCGCCCCGAAATAAGAATCGTCTGTTTGGTGGCGTAATTTTCGGGGGTAAATAATAGACTTGAGTGATCAACGGCGCCTGCGGCAGCATTGCTGATGGTAATCGCAACTGTGACCGGTGCAGTGGGTGGGTAGAGGAAACGAACCGTGACCGGATCGGCGGATCGGGTGGCCACGAGGGAGATATCAGCCGCCAAAGAAGGCCTTACTTCAAATCCCGGTACCCGTTCCTTCAAAGTCGCGTACTGCCAAGCGATCTCATAGCCGTATTTGCGGCAAAGCCATTCAGGAGTGATGGGCGAAGGTTCATCCCCGATCGGACAGCGACCACTGAGCAGGGTGTACATCATCGATGCGATGGCGAAATTGTATTGGGAGCTTAGGTGGTGACCATCCGGTTGGGGAGAAATCTCAGGATGTTCGGTGATTAGGCGTGACCAGGCAACGCGAACCGGTAGGAAGAACGCGCCCTTCCCCCTCATGGTTGAATCGATGTCGCTGGCTCCTGTTTCCTGTTCATCACCGGAACGTTTCAAAGACCGGTTTATGACCCGGTCGATGCCCGCGGTCATGGTCACTGAACTGGACGTGCCGTTGGCGGACGAATTATCCTGATAATCGAAGGTTGCGTATTGTGTCCACGAGGTCGGGTTGGCAGCCGTGAAGAAACGCGCTAAACACAGGTCATAGGGGTAGCCAGTGGCCGGTAGACTCTGATAAGAGCCGAAGGTGCCATTTAATTTGACGTTGAAGATATCGGTACAGGCGGTCAATGCGACGCGATAGCCCAACTCAGTGCTGGAATTGAAATCGGTATACGTCAGCGTCCGTTTACGATTCAGGGGCGTGGCAAAGTGGGTGGGCCCCACGTAAGTCGCGGTATTGCTTGGGACAGTTTCACGGGCTAGGACGGTGGCCAACACTGAGTCAGCGATGGTATCCCGATCAGCGGAAGTCATTCCGCTGGGTAGGTAGGAACAGGACTTCGCACTTCTCCGATAAATCCGACTATAAATGGCACAGGCCGTAACATAAGCTCCACGTTCGGTGGGCCGTGAGCCCGAGTCACGCAAACCGGCAGCCAGTCCATCCCAGGCGTAACCGGCAGGCACCACGGCAGCGCCGATGCCACGGGCGACTCGAGATGTCATTATGTCGAAGGTGTTGATCGGAGTCGCCCCGCTTGACCAGGTCATTGCCATCAAGGTCTGGGTGCCATAGGGCCGGACCTCAGAATTGATAGCCCTTGCACCTTCAAAGGCATATTCAGGGAAGCGGGAGGCGATATATGGATCCTCAATCAGCACCACATGGCTCCAACCTTGACGAAGAAGGCTCAGCGTATTGGTTCGATCCTCCGGCCAATAATACCAGGCCATGAGCGAGCGGCCAGCAAAGGCGGATTTGACCGTGGCAGGGCGATAGGTGTCCCGAGCCTCCACTGACACCGGGGTTACCAGTGCGGGGTCATTCTTCACCATCCCTTTCAGATGAGTCGCTACTGTTTGGACGGGGAAAGGAGCTTCGGACGGGCTAAATGCCTGGGATCCACCCAGGATGAGCAAAGAATCAGCTGCTTGAACCAGACCAGGCGTTCCGAGCAACAGGGAGAACAGGATCGCGGCAGCAAAGATGGAGATGGTCGACCGCCCGACCGAGCAGGGCTTGGCGTGGAGTTTGCTGGGAGCCGATGACTGAGGGATGCAGTTATCCGTCCTGTTGTCGAAGAGAGCGCACTCTGAAAAAGGATTGGGAAGCATAATGACCTCTGCAGGGGGGGGGACACATTCTACCCATTTGTAACAATGATAACAATGACGGACGCAACTACGATTAGCTTGAAACGTCTGTGGTCGTCCTGAGCTGTAGATTACTTGGCGGGTGACTGATTTGAACCAGTCTCGGTCAAGGAGGAACGCAGAAGAGGGGAAAGAAAACCAACTGTATCGGTCACCTTTATCCTCAATAACGCAGTTGAGTTGGCCATTTGCAGATTCCCCGCTGTATTTTTCAAGTCTTTGCCTCGACAGTTGTTCACCCAAAAGGTGCGTCTGGAAACGCACGTGGTGCGCTCCAATTGCGTTTTCCAGGTTTATTCAGAACGATAGGCAACGGCGACTTGGACAGCCCTGGACCGACGGTAACTGCCTTGCGGGTGGCAGTGTGAATCACTGGGGACGTACCACTCGATTCAACCGAAGATTACGGTGATTCACAACGCCCCGTGAGACATCTGCGCTCGTGGAATCAGGTATATACCGATTCCATCCGATCGGGGACCATCGGAATTCCCGCGTGATTCGTCTCAATAAACCTAGGATTGAGGGATGATCAGCGCAGTTCCGGCGGCGTTTCGTCCACCGGGGCCGCTTCCCCGGCCCGCTGGCGCCAGCGGCGAGCTGCGGGCTGATCGCCCCGGCGTTCGGCCAAGCTGGCGAGGCGTTTGGCGGTTTCCGGCCGAGGTTCCAGTTCGAAGGCCCGTTCGAAGCTGCGCCGGGCATCTTCCAAGCGGCCGTCTTCTTCGGCCAGTTCGCCGATTCGGCGATGGAGCCCCGGGGCCTCGGGGGCCAGGACCACCAGTCGGACGAGAAAGCGGCTTTCCCCCGCCCGGTCGCCGGCCTGGGCGGCGAGGTCAGCCCGGGTCTCCAGGCTGGGGAGGTGGTCGGGATCCCGCTCCAGGGCCAGGTCAAAGTGTTTGATGGCAACGGCAAAATTGCCCTCGTGGATCGCCACCTGGCCCAAGCCCCAGGGGCCCCAGGGGGATTTTGGGGCCATTCGATCCAGATCGGCAAACACTGAGCCGGCGGCGGCGGGACGTTCGAGTTTGAGGAAGGTCTTGGCTAAGAGTACCCGGGGTTCGCCCCAGCCAGAGCTTTCTTGGAGGGTTTTTTCGCACCAGGCGACGGTGGCTTTCAGATCCCCGGCCTGGTTAGCCAGTTTGGCCCGCAGAAACAACGCCTGGGGATGGTGGCAGCCGGCGGCCAGCAGTTCATCGAGGGCGGTCCGGGCCTTGTCGAACAGACCATCGTTGAACAGGGTCTGGATGCCGTCGATGGCCTTGGCGTCCGCCTTGTCCCGGTCCGTGAGTCCAGAATTCCAAGCTTTGCCGGTGAGGGGATTCAGGTAATGCCCATTGCTGGGCCCGCCTTCCACCGGAGGCATTGAGCGGGAAGTACAGCCGGCCACCACCAGCAGTCCCAAGAGCAACGTCGGCAACTTCATCGTCCACCTCCGAACATCGCAGCGAATCCCGCGGCCTTGGCCTGGACCTCGTCCCATTCCGCCGGGCCGTCGCTGTCGGCGGTGATCCCGCTGCCGGCCCAGAGGGTGATCCGGTCGCCGTGGATTTCAGCCGTGCGGATGGCCACCGCCAATTGGCCCGCAGTGGCGTTGCTCCAGCCGAAGGCGCCGCAGTAGGCGCCCCGGGGCCGGCCCTCCAGCTCGCGAATGATGGATATGGCCATTTTCTTCGGGGCCCCGGTGATGGAGCCGGCGGGAAAGGCAGCGGTCAGCCGGTCCTCCAGGGTGGTGCCCGGCCGCTCCCGGGCGCTGATGTCCGCCACCAAGTGGTGGACGTAGGGCAGGTCCAGCAGCCGGGCCGGGGCATCCACCTGGACCGAGCCGGGCAGGGCCAGGCGACCCAGGTCGTTGCGCACCAAATCCACGATCATCGCCAGTTCCGCCCGGTCCTTGGCCGAGGCCAGGAGTTCCGCCCGGGTGGTGTCCTCGCGGCCGAGGATACGCCGGCGGGTGCCCTTGATCGGGCTGCTGGTGATCCGGCCCGCGTCCCAGGCCAGGAAGTTTTCTGGGCTCTGGCTGACCACGGTGGGCCGGCCGGGGCGGCGGATGAACCCAGCGAAGGGGCCGGGGCTGGTTCGAAGCAGGGCGAGGAACACCGCCAGGTCGTCGCCGTCGGCCAGCCGGGCGGTGAACGGCACCGCCAAGTTGACCTGATAGCAGTCTCCTCGGGCGATGCGCCGACGGATGTCCTCCACCTTGGCCGCATGGACGGCGGCATCCCAGGCGGATTGAAAGGGGCTGGCCAAGCGGGGGACCGGGGCGTCCGGCAGGGGGCTGACGACGAGGGACTGGGCGGGCGCGGTGTAGGCCGTGCCTTCGTAGTCGTATTGCAAGATCGTGGTCGGGTTCGTGGGGCACCACGCGCGGCGGGGATCAGCGAGGGTCGACCCGGGAGCGCCGGCCTCCAGGCCGGCTCGTCTTGGGTCCTCAACGGTTCCCGAACACGCCCCGTCGCCACGAGCCGGCCTGGAGGCCGGCGCTCCCAGGCTCCCCACCGCGCATCCGCCCCCATGGAGGATGGCCAACGCCGGATCCCCAGCATTGACTCGCAAAAAATCACCAAGATGGATCACAAAACCGTGCAGCGCAGGGACAGATCCAGGGCCTGGACGGAATGGGTCAGTTCCCCGGTGCTAATCCGTTCGACGCCGGTTTCCGCCACGGCCCGTACCGTCGCCAGGGTGATCCCGCCGCTGGCCTCCAACAAGACCGTGCGGCCATCCGGGGCCGGGCAGGCATCCCGGCGGCGAACGGCTTTTGCCAATTCGGAGGGGGGCAGGTTATCCAATAGGATGATGTCGGCACCCGCTGAAATACAGGGTTCCAGGTCGTCCAGGCGCTCGATTTCCACCTCCACCAATGTCGTTGGCCCGACATGGACCCGGGCCCGGCGCACGGCTTCGGCGGGACCGCTACCCAAGGGGCCGGGGGGCATCAGGGCGATGTGGTTGTCCTTGATCAGGACTTGGTCGTAGAGGCCGATGCGGTGGTTCGCTCCGCCCCCCGCCAGGACCGCGTGCTTCTGCAGCAGGCGCATCCCTGGGGTGGTCTTCCGGGTGTCCAGGATCTTCGCCCGGGTGCCCTTTACCGCCTCAACATAGCGGGCGGTGAGGGTGGCGGTGCCGGACAGGCGTTGGCACAGGTTCAAGGCGGTGCGCTCGGCGATCAGCATCGCCACCGCGTCGCCGGTCATCTCCAGTACCATCTCGCCGGGATGCACCACGGTGCCGTCCGCCAGGTCGGTGGTCACGGTGACCGCCCCGGGGAGTTCTGCCAGGACCCGGGCAAACAGGGGCAAACCGCAGACCACGCCGGGGGCTTTGGCCTTGAGGACCCCGTGCAACCGGGCGCCCGGGGCGACGGTGGCGGCGCAGGTGAGGTCGCCGACGAAGCGGAGGTCCTCGTGGAGGGCCAGGCGGATCAGGGCCTGGACGTCGGGATGCAGGTAGGGGTCGGTCATGGGTGGGGCGTGGAAGTCTGGGAATACAGGGCGGTGATGACTTCTTCGATGGGGGGTTCCTCGATGGTCACGTCCGCCACCGGCAGCAGGCCGAGGAGTTTCTGCAGCACCGCCGGGCAGTCCGCGCCCCGTTCCAGGGCGGCGGTGAGCTGCACCGGGCTGGTGGTGGTCCAGGTGATCCCCGGCAGCACCGGCGGCTGGGCCACGGCCTTGGCCAGGGTCAGGCGCAGGCGCTTGCCCCCGCCGAAGCGCTCAGCCAGGGAACCCACATCGCCGTCGTGGACAATCCGTCCGTGGTCGATGACCACCACCCGGTGGGCCAGGGCTTCAATGTCCTGCATGTCGTGGGTGGTGAGGACGATGGTGGTGCCCTGTTCCCGGTTCAGTTCCCCCAGGAAGTCCCGCAGCCGGGCCTTGGTCACCACATCGACGCCCACCGTGGGTTCATCTAGGAACAACACCTTGGGATTATGCAGCAGGCTGGCCGCGAGGTCTGCCTTCATCCGCTGGCCCAACGACAATTTGCGCACCGGCGTGCGCAGGAATGGCGTGAGTTCCAGCACCTGATCGAATCGGGCCAAGCGGGTCTTGAAATCCGCTTCGCTGACCCCGTAGAGATGGCGCAGCAGGTCGAAGCTCTCCCCCACCGCCAGGTCCCACCACAGCTGGCTGCGCTGGCCGAACACCGCGCCCACCTGACGGACATAGGCGGAACGTTCCCGGAACGGATCGAACCCTGCCACCCGCACGGTCCCCGAACTGGGGGTCAGGATCCCCGTCAGCATCTTGATCGTGGTGCTCTTGCCGGCGCCATTGGGGCCGATGTAGCCGACGATCTGACCCTTGGGCACTGACAGGGTGATGTCCTGGACCGCCACCAATTCCTTATAGCGACGGCCCCCGAGATCCCGGAGGGCTCCGAGGAAACCCGGCCGGCGGTCGAAGGTGCGGAAGACCTTCCGCACGGCCTGGGCGGTGATGGCATCACTGGTGGCTGGGATTGGCACGGCGGAGCATGATGGGCGGCGAACCGCGCCGTCCATGGCGCGGTCCCCGGACGATCCAGGGGTTTGACCACGGCCAATCAAGCCATGCTGCCGCCATGACGATTCGCCTCGATCGCATCACCACCCGCACCGGCGACAGCGGGACGACCGGACTGGCCGATGGCCGGCGGGTGGCCAAGGACCATCCCCTGATCGCGGTGATCGGGGCCGTGGATGAGGCCAATAGCCTGCTGGGGGTGGCTCGCCTGGCGACCCTGCCCCCCGCGGTGGCCGAAATCTTGCCGGGGATCCAAAACGACCTTTTCGACCTGGGGGGGGACCTGGCGACCCCGGAGGGTGGACCCCACGAATCCCGAATCCCCCGGATCACCGGCGTGCAAGTGGAGCGCCTGGACGCCTGGCTAGCCGTGGCCAATGACCACCTGGAACCCCTGCGCAGCTTCGTGATTCCCGGCGGATCGCCGGCGGCCGCCTGGTTGCACCTGGCCCGCACGGTGGTGCGTCGGGCCGAACGGGACTTGGTTGCGGCCCAGGCGGTCGACCCCGAGCGGGCCTGGAACCCCCACCTCCTCCATTATTTGAACCGGTTGTCGGACCTGTGTTTCGTCTGGGCCAGATGGGCCAATGACAGCGGTCGGGCAGATGTCCTGTGGTCGCCTGGGGCCAGGCGAAATTGACGTCAGATTTGGACTATTGCTCCTGCGATTAGGGCAAATGCCTATGGATTCATGCTTGATGAGAGTTTTTTAGCTTCTATTTCAATTTTATTATAGGATTTACCCCATGCGCACCGCCGTACTGATGATTTTTCAACTCGGCTTCATGGCCTCGACCTGGGGTGCAGAACCAACCCTGCCAATGGTGGCAT
>CANIXE010000099.1 GCA_947470885.1 Planctomycetota bacterium | reverse complement strand
TCGCCGTAAAGATCTTTGATGCTGCGTAACATAGGCCGGTCTTTCATGGTTGGGGACCGGCCTGGACGACGCTCGGGAATCCGCTCGCGTCCAGGCCCGCCTGCCATGGAAGCGGAATCCCCGCCAATTCCCGCCTGAAATCGTAACCCCAGGACCACGCGTTCCTTGGGAGCATCCATCCCATCTCACCAGGGAATCAGGCCCCTGCGGGATGCAGGGAGATCCCATGGGAACCCTGCACTTGACCCGACCTCAAGCGTGGTGGTAGCCGGTACCGGCGAGGATCGTCGCCGCCCGGTACAGCTGTTCGATCAGCAGGACGTGGGCCAACTGGTGGGGCAGGGTGAACGCCGACAGGGCCAGGGTCGCATCCGCACTCGTCCGGGTGGGCGGGTGCAGGGTCGCCGCATCGCCAATGGCGAAGGCGATCTCGCCGTGGGCCATGGCCCAACGCTCCAGCTGCTTCGCCAGCTCGACGCTGGTGTACACCTTGCCCCGTTCATCCAGGGCCACCTTCCACCGGGCCGACTTCGGCCACAGGGGCGTATCACCCTTGGGTTCGACCTCGCTCACCACCAGACTGCCAAAGCGCTGGAACCGCTTCACGTACTCGTCCCGCCAGGCCACGGCTTGGGGATCACGGAGGCGGCCTTGTTGGAGGACGAGGAGCTTCAAGGGAATCTTTGCATAATGAATGCTCGAATGCTCGAATGCTCGAATGCTCGAACGGACCTGCTCTCAGTGCCTGCCGGGTTCCAACGCAACTTGGGGGCAGATGCGCTGTGCTTCAAAGGTGTGGGCCAAACCACCCTGTGCGCACAGTGTCTGACATTCGAGCATTCGAGCATTCGAGCATTCATCATTTCCGAGTCATTCTTCCGCACGCTCACGCCGGGCGAAATACCGGAACCGGAACCCCGCCACCCAATCAGCGAACTGATCGGTCTCAATCGCGGTGCGCATGCTCCGCATCAGATCCTGGTAGAAATGCAGGTTGTGGATCGACAAAAGGGTCTGGCCCAGGGGCTCGTCGGCGAACTGCAGGTGGCGCAGGTAGGCCCGGCTGAAGCCGCCAGCACAGGCGGCGCAGGTGCAGGCGGTGTCGATGGGATAGCGATCCTTGCGGAAGCGCTTGTCCTGGATCCGCATCTTGCCGTCCCAGGTGAACACCGTGCCCTCCCGGGCGTAGCGGGTGGGGATCACGCAGTCGTGGATGTCCATGCCCGCGGCCACCGAGGCCACCAGGTCCTCGGGCAGGCCCACGCCCATCAGGTAGCGGGGCTTATCCGCAGGCAGCAGGGGCGCGGTGTGCTCCACCACCCGAACCATGGAGGCATGGCCTTCCCCCACGGAAACGCCGCCGATGGCATAGCCTGGAGCATCCAATTTCGCCAAGGCCTTGGCCGCCTGGGAGCGCAGTTCCAGGAACATGCCCCCCTGGATGATCGGGAACAGGTGCTGGTGGTCGTCCAGCTTCACCGTGCGGCAGCGTTCCAGCCAGCGGTAGGTGCGTTCGACACTGGCCCCGACGTACTGGGCCGTGGCATTGGGTTCGACGCATTCGTCGAACGCCATGACGATGTCGGCACCCAGACGGCGCTGAAGATCCATACTGATCTCCGGCGTCAGGAGGGTCGCTTCTTCACCTTGGGTGAAGCGAAAGCGCACGCCTTCCTCGGTGATCTGGCGGTCAGGCAGGCTGAACACCTGGAAGCCGCCGGAATCCGTGAGAATCGTCCGGTCCCAGCGCATCAGGTTGTGCAGGCCGCCGTGGCGTTCCACGAGCTGAACCCGTTCCTGGAAGCCCATGTGGTAGGTGTTGGCCAGGACCACCTGGGCCCCAGTGTCGGCGACCTGGCCGGGCATCACGCACTTCACCGTCGCCTGGGTGCCCACGGGCATGAAGGCGGGGGTGTCCACCGGCCCATGCTTGGTCCAGAAGCGGCCCCTCCGGGCCTTGCCGGATTGGGCCATCAGGGTGAATTTCAAGCCACCGCCGGGAACCCACGGGTTCTCCTGGGGAGTGGCAGCTGGCTGGGGTTCGGGGACATCGGCGAAGTCGTTCGGCGGCATGGCCGGGAAGTCCACCAACTCCGCCGCAATACTCAATCGGCGGCCCCGACCGCCGCCGGTTCAGCCCGCCTGGCGGGACTCGAATACCGGGGCCAGCACGGGCACCAGATTCGCTTCCACCGGAATCGGATTGATGACCCGAGGGCGAGTCTGGAGCCCGACCCATTTTTCGAAGACATGGGCCTTGCCGTGGGTGATGGCATGGCGGAACTCGTCTTCGAGGACCGGCAACAGATCCACCACCGGGTTCCGTTCCAGGGCGACCCCGGTCTGGGGCTGTTTGGCCTGACCAGGAAGATTCTGGGGATAGTTGGTGCGGGTGGTGGGGGACTGGACGGGAGCTTGGGCCGCAGGTTTGGCCAAGACTGGGGGCCGACGTTCCAGGGCTGGCCCGGGAAGCTCCAGGACATCCTCCGGGGGTACGACCATCGGATTAGCGGTGAAGGACGTGGAAGCGCCATCCAGGGCCAGGGCCTCGACGATTTCCGGGGCGACCACTTCGTCTTCAGCCAGCAGATCGTCGATGTCCTGGATATCATTGGCCTGGGCCACCGGCGGGGTTGCCTGGATGGCGGGCTTGGCGCCCACAGCAGGTTTGGCGCCGGAACTGCTGCCGACTTCCTTGACGTTGCCCAGGAGCTGCTGGACGGACTTGACCTCGGCCGACGGTTCGGCGCTGAAGGACAGGGTAACGTCCTTGGCCTCCACCTTGCCGTTATAATAACGATCGATGGCCTGGAGGATTTCGCTCCGGGGCGCGACGACCTTTTTCACTTCCAGATTGGTCTTAGCCTCGATGGCCCGGACGGTGTCTGCATCCAGGGGATTGACCATCGCCAGGGTCAACAAGCTGCCCAATTTGTCGACCGGGATGACCCCCCAGCGCAGGGCGTCCTCCATGGGTACGGTGTCCAAAGCCTTTTTACGGATGCCGTACTTGTCGAGCTTGAGATTCGGGACGTAACAAAGCGTGGTCAGACCCGACACCAGCTGTTCCTCCGTGAACAGCTTGAGGGCGACACCGGCGATGTCGTAGGGAATGTTGTCCGCATCCGCCTTGCCCTTGAGGATCGTGAATTGTTCCGCGGTAATGAGCTTGGCCGTAGTGAGCAGGAATTGTTGAAGGGCGGCATCGCCGCTACGGACTGGGCCATTGCCATGAATAGCCCCGGTCAAACTGGGCTTCTTGGCGGCGGTGGTAGCCGGTTTGACTACGGCCTTGGCGGCAGGGATGTCAGAAAGGAGGTCGAGTTCGTCCCCGGTATCCACTGGCCCAGCCAGCGCGGACTTCTTGCCCGAAGCTCCCCGTCCCGGGGCCTCCGCGGCTTTGGTGACGGCCACGACCTTGCGGCTTGGGCGGGTGGGCATCCGCCCGGTGTCGATCTTCTTCCCCTTCACCGACTCGGCTGACTTGGTCGGATCCCCCTGTCCAAGGTCCGCCCCATCTGCATTTTTGCTGGAGGATTTTTTGCCTTTGCCGAGCCCGAGGAAACCCATGTGCGCGATCCTTTTCCTGCGTGGACCAAAACCCTACGATTACCGTCTCGCAACCGATGGCCCGCGGCCTTTCCAGGGATTTCGCGTATCACACAAGACGCTGTTCCAGGGCATCGGGCATTTACAAGATGGCCTGTCCGGCGAGCATCAGCGCTCCTGAAGGCGCTGCCCCACCGGCAGTGCCACATCCCCTTGCGGAGCGACCATGGCGGTCCTGAATTTCGACATCAAATCCGTCGCCCTGGCCAGCGGCGAGTCGGCCAAGGCGGTGTTCCTCACCGGCTCCATCGACGCCAGCACCAACCAGACCTTCGAAAGCCGACTGACCGACATCCTGGGCGGAGGTACGCGCAACGTCCTCCTCGTCCTGACCAACGTGAAGTACATCAACTCCACGGGTCTGGGCACCATCGTCAAATGCGTTGACACGTTCCGTGAGAAGCAGGGCGACATCAAGCTGGTGGGGGTCCCCACTAAAGTCATCGCTCTGTTTGAAATGTTGGGACTGCTCGCGCTGTTCGAGACCCACGACACCATCGAAAAAGCGGTGGAAAGCTTCGACAAGAGCGGCAATGGCAAGGCCACAGCCGCCCCGGCGAACACCGCCAAGTTCCCGCTTCAATTCAAGCATCCGGTCACGGGCCTGGGCTTGAACGTCAGCCAACCCGGCCGGTTCAAGGATCCCCGCAGCGGCGATTACTTCAGCATCGATGCCGCGGGCACCGTGGAATTCTACGGAATGACCAAGGTCAGCTTGGCGGAACTCCATCTCCCCGTCGGGATTCCTTTTGCGAGCATCCTCAGCAGCCTGGTGACCGCCATCGCTGACCGCGCAAAATTGTCCGCCGAGGTGGTCCAGGCGGTGACCTCTGCCATTGCCACGGTGGATGAACTGGTGCGTCCCCTGGCCACTGATGCCAACGAAGCCATCACCCTGCTGGTGGTGGGCGACCCTGAAAAATTGTCCGTGGGCTTCATGAGCCACGGCTTAGCCCTGAATTTCGCCGGCGGCGAGGCCGCGGTGAAAACCCTGGAACCGGGCATTGACCAGGTGAAGCACCTCAGTCTGCCGGGCCGGGGTTTCCTCCTGACCCTGACCAAGCGCGCCTGACCCGTTCCGGGATGGACGCCACCGCCCAGGACCGGCAGTGGATGCAGGTGGCCTTGAACGAAGCCCAGGCCGCCGCCGCTGCCGGTGAAGTTCCCGTGGGAGCCATTGTCGTCCACCAGGGTCGGATCATCGGCCGGGGCCGTAATGCCTGCGAACAATTGCAAGACGCCACCGCCCACGCGGAAGTGATCGCCATCACCGCCGCCAGCGGGGCCATGGGATCCTGGCGTCTGGAGGACTGCACCCTTTACGTCACCCTGGAACCCTGCCCGATGTGCCTGGGGGCCTGCTTGAACGCCCGGGTCCCCCGCATCGTGTTTGGCGCCCTGGAACCGAAATGCGGGGCCTGTGGCAGCGTCGTGGATCTCCGGGCGCCACCGGGCTACAACCACCACATCGAAGTCGCCGGCGGAGTGCTGGCGGGGGAATGCGGCCAGGTGCTGAAGGACTTTTTCCGTGCCCTGCGGGAAGCCCGGCGCCAGGACAAAGAAGGCGCCTGACGCTCACTGATTCGGCCCATGGACCACCAGACCGGGAGTCCATAGTTCCGCGCCATGTCCGACCGCCCTCAATCCTTCGCCAACCACCGGGCCATTCCCAGTCCGGTTTTCCTGGCTGCCATCGCCATCCTCGTCATCAACGTCCTGTGGGCCATCTGCCTGCTGGTGCGAGCCCCGGGAGTCGGCACCACGATCAGCCTGTTCCTGACCATCGCCCTGGTCCTGACCCTGGCGGTGGCCCGACGTTCCGCCCAGATCGTTCAGGATCGGGTGATCCGCCTGGAAATGCGCCTGCGCTTGGAGCGTCTGCTTCCCGGCCGGGACCTGACGACCCTGACCCTGCCCCAGGTCATCGCCCTGCGCTTCGCCAGCGACGGTGAACTGCCCGGCTTGGTAGACCGGGTGTTGAAGGGCGAATTGAAAACCCCGGATCAGATCAAGTCGGCCATCACCCAATGGCAGGCCGATTGGTTGCGGGTGTGATCCCCGCCCACATGGGCCATCACGGGGGTCCGAAGCCCGGGAAGAAGCCAGTGAACTGGGGCAACGCCTGGCGGGAAGCCAGCACCCTGATCCGCGAGCACCGGCACCGTCTGGCCCTGGGCCTGGTCCTGCTGGTGGTGGGCCGGGCTGCCAGCCTGGTCCTGCCGGGGAGCGCCGGCTTCCTGATCGACACCGTCGTCGCCCAACATCATCCCGAATGGCTCTGGCCCCTGGCGGGGGCGGTGGTGGTCGCCGGACTGATCCAGGCAGGGACCGCCTTCGCCCTTTCCCAATTGCTGGGAATCGCCGGCCAGCAGGCGATCAATGACCTGCGCCTGCGGGTCCACGCCCATGTCCTGCGCCTGCCCGTGGCCCGCTTCGACGCGACCCAAAGCGGCACCTTGATCAGCCGAATCATGTCCGACGCCGAAGGCGTGCGGAATCTGGTGGGCACCGGAATCGTCCAGCTGGTGGGTGGCTTGATCACCGCGTTCGCGGTCTTGGGAATCTTGATCCATCTGAACGCCGCCCTCACCGGCGGGATCTTGGTGATCCTGGTCATTTTCGGCGGCCTGCTGGCCACGACGTTCCGCCGCCTACGGCCCCTGTTCCGGGAACGGCAGAAGGTCTCTGGCGAGATCAGCGGCACCCTGGGCCAAGTACTGCAAGGCGTGCGGGTGGTGAAGGTGTTCACCGCTGAACAGCGCCTGCAGCAGCGCTTCGCCACCGACACCGGCCGGCTGTTCGAGATGATCCGCACCACCATGACCGGGTTCTCCCTGACCGCCGCCCTGACCCTGGTGGTTTTGGCCCTGGTGGGCGCCCTGGTGGTGGTGATGGGCGGCAACGACCTGCTGGCCGGACGGATGACCGTGGGCAACCTCCTGCAATTCGTGTTGTTCACCGGCCTGTTGGCGGCTCCCATCGGCCAGATGGCCAACATCGGCACCCAGATCACCGAAGCTTTCGCCGGCCTGGACCGGATCCGGGAATTGATGCAGCAACCCACCGAGCCCTCCGGCCCGGTGACCTGTCCGCCCTTGGCGGGTCGGGTGGAATTTTCCGGGGTCAGCTTCGCCTACGATGTGGGCCGACCGGTGCTGACGGACATCACCCTGGTGGCCCCGGCGGGCCAGACCATCGCCCTGGTGGGACCCAGCGGTTCGGGCAAAAGCACCCTGGCCAGCCTGGTCCTGGCCTTCGCCCATCCCGGCAGCGGGACAATCACCATCGACGGCAGGGATCTCACGACGTTGGAGTTGCAGTCCTACCGCCGGCAGTTGGGCGTGGTCCTCCAGGACAACTGGCTGCTGGATGGCACAGTCCGGGACAACCTGCGCTTCGCCCGTCCAGAAGCCACCGAGGCCGAGGTCACCGCCGCCTGCCAGGCCGCCGCCGCCGAGGCCTTTGTCGCCGCTCTGCCCCAGGGTCTGGACACCATCGTCGGTGAACGGGGGGTGAAGTTGAGCGGTGGCCAGCGCCAACGTCTGGCCATCGCCCGGGCTCTGTTGGCGGATCCCCGGATCCTGGTCCTGGACGAAGCCACCAGCGCCCTGGACAGCGAAAGCGAAGCTGAAATCCAGGGCGCCCTGGCCCGGCTGCGGGCCGGCCGAACCACCTTTGTCATCGCCCACCGGCTGTCGACCATCCGGGGCGCCGATTGCATCCTAGTGCTGGATGGAGGGAAGATCGTCGAACGGGGCACCCACCAGGAACTGCTGGAGCACCACGGGCTGTACCGCCGTTTGCACGACCGGCAGCACCAGGTGGCGGTGGATCGCTACATCAATCCCGGCGAAGAACTGCGCCCAGGCTGATTGTAATGTAACCGGATTTTCGGATGGCAGGAACAGCAAAATGATCTACAAGGGCTAGTATGCGTCATGCGCCTGTTCTTGTCGTCGGGGCCGGGTTGGCTGGATTGTCATGTGCTTTGCAACTCCAGGAGGCCGGTCGTCCGGTGCAGATCCTGGAAGCTTCGGACGGCGTCGGCGGCCGGGTGCGCAGTGACCGGATCGGTGACTGTACCGTGGACCGGGGATTCCAGATCCTCCTCACCGCGTTTCCCGAGGTCCGTCGCCTGGGCCTGGATCTGCTGCCCCAGGG
>CANIXE010000098.1 GCA_947470885.1 Planctomycetota bacterium | reverse complement strand
GAAACAACTGTCGAGGGAAAAAGTTGAGAAATACAGCAGGGATTCTGCAAAAGGCCAACTCAACTGCGTCATTAAGGCTTAACTGTTTGTCCAGGGAGACGGACGATGTTCGCCACCCGGGAGCTGACGGCTGGATCTCCACATCAATAGCCACTCGGAGGACATGACCGATTCCCATATCTAGAAATGGTTAAATATTCGTTCAAAACATCCAATGCCCGCATCGTCCATCGGAATACCCCATGCCCCACATCCTGATCACCGGCGCCACCGGCGGCATCGGTCGCGCCCTGACCCGCCGCCTCGCCGCCACTGGCACCATCCTTACCCTTGCCGCCCGGGATGGGGACCGACTTGAGTCCTTGGCCGGGGAAACCCCAGGACAACCCGCCACCGTCCCTGGAGACCTCAGCACCGAAGCGGGTGCCGGTCACCTCGCCGAGGCCCTGGCCTCCCGACCGCCCTTGGATGGTTGTGCCCACCTGGTGGGTTCGCTCCTCCTCAAGCCGGCCCATCGTACGGAATTCGCCCAATGGCGGGCAATCCAGGGGGCGAACCTGGACAGTGCCTTCCTGGTGCTCCGCCTGGTTGCCACCCGCCACCAGGCGGAGCGCCGGCCGGGGAGCATCGTCCTGATGTCCTCCGTGGCGGCGACCTTGGGCCTGGCCAACCACGAGGCCATCGCCGCCGCCAAGGCCGGAATCGAGGGACTGGTCCGGGCCGCTGCCGCAACCTACGCGAACATCGGCCTGCGAATCAATGCCGTGGCCCCGGGTCTCACGAAAACTCCGCTGACCGCCGGCCTTCTGGGCAGTGAGGCAGGCCGGGCCGCAAGCGCGGCGATGCACCCCCTGGGGCGGATCGGCATGGCGGAAGACCAGGCCGCTGCCATCGCCATGCTCCTCTCGCCGGAGGCGGGGTGGATCACCGGCCAGGTCCTGGGCGTTGATGGCGGCCTGGGCCGGTTGCGCACCCGGTAATCGTCCCTCCAGATGGGATAAACATCGGCAAAGGAGGGCCTACGAACAAGGAACCGAGGCTTTTCGTCCGGGAAAATTCCGACCCCTCTGTGGACGGTGGGCTTACCCCCAAACCCGGCGGCCTTCCCAAGTGGGCTCCTGGCGTTTGGCGATCCGGTCCATGGCCAGGTTCGCCAGTTCGTCCACCCGCTCGTTGCCCTTCTCGCCGGCGTGGCCAGGGACCCATTTCCAGGTGACGGTGTGCTTGGCCAGCAACACGTCGAGTTCTTTCAAGATGTCGACGTTCTTCAGCTCACCACCGGATTTCTTCCAGCCCTTTTTCTTCCACCCGGGCATCCATTCGCTGCAGCACTTGATGAGGTACTGGCTGTCCGAGCGGATTTCGATGGCGGTGCCCGGTTTGGCCAGGGCCTTCAGGGCCTCCACCGCGGCCTGCATTTCCATCCGGTTGTTGGTGGTGTCCGGCACCCCGCCGGAGCGCTCCAGGCAGTTGCCGCTGGCAGGATTGATCAGGACAAAGGCCCAGGCGCCGATGCCCCCGGGATTGCCCCGACAGCCGCCGTCGGTGTAGGCAATGACCTTGGGATTCGCGCTCATGTCAGGATTCCACCCAATGGCCTTCGCCCGGCAATGGGAGATCGCACCATTCGAGATGGATCACCCGGCGATGCCGGGGCGTCTGGGCGGGACGGGACCGGTGCAGGAGCAGCGGATGCATCACCAGCACATCGCCGGCCCGGACTTCGATCATCGATGTCGGTCCCGCTGGTTCCATCGCCGTGGTCAGATGGCTGCCCGGAGCCACTTCCAAGGCACCCTGGGTGTCATCCGCATCATCCAGGTGGAAACGCAGGGCCACCCGGCGGGAACGCCAGGGTTCCGGGCAGACCACGTGGGGTACCCCGTCCTTGTCCCGCCAGGGCCCCCAGCCTTCGGCGACGAACGGCATGGTGGGGATGTGCTCGTCCCGATGCCAGGGCACCCACCAGTTCGCCCCCGGGGCCTTGTCGAACCAGATGCCGCTGATGGGCTGGGCCGTCGGTGACAACGCCGACGTCACCAGGTCCTGCACGATTGGCAGCTGAACCAAGGCGGCGATCTTGGGTTCCCGGCGAAGGATGTCCCGCTGACCGTGGCCGAAGGCACATTCCCCCAGGGATGCGATCAGAGCGGGGTCCAGGACCTGGGACACCAGGCGATAGCCCTCAGGGGGCATCGGCTATTTCGGCGGCGCCCACATCATCCCGGAAGGTGGCGCGGAAGCGGTCGGCGAATTCAGCGAAACGTCCGGCGCGAATAGCCCCGCGCATCCGCGCCATCAGCCGACGGTAATACGCCAGGTTATGGATGGACATCAACTGGCCGCCCACCATTTCCCCGGTTTTCAGTAGGTGGTGGATATAGGCCCGACTGACCCGGGAGGCCTGGCTGGGGGTGTCCGAATCCAGAGGCCGGGGGTCCAGGGCGTGCTCGGCGCGCTTGATCCGCAGGGGACCGTGGTCGGTGTAGGCGATGCCGTGGCGGCCCATCCGGGTGGGCAGCACGCAGTCGAACTGGTCGATACCCCGGGCCACGGCCTCCACCAAGTCCAGGGGCGTGCCCACGCCCATCAGGTAGCGAGGCTTGTCCGGGGGCAGCAGGGGCACAGTCGCATCCAGCACCAGATTGCGCTCCGCCAGGCCTTCCCCCACCGCCAGGCCACCCACGGCGTAGCCCGGCAGATCGTGGCTCAGGGCATCCTGGGCGCTGGCTTGGCGCAGATCGACATGGAGCCCACCCTGGACGATGGCGTAGAGGGCCTGCTGGGTGTGACCGCCGGGACCTTCCGCCTGACGCCAGGCCGCCACCGAGCGGGCCAGCCAGCGGGCGGTACGACCCACCGCGGCCTCGACCTCGGCCCGGGGGGCGTCGGACGGCGGGCATTCGTCGAAGGCCATGATGATGTCCGCGCCCAGGTTGCGCTGGATGCGGATGCTTTCCTCCGGCGACAGCATCAGCAGGCCACCGTCCAGGTGGTTGCGGAAGCGGACGCCTTCTTCGGTGATCGTCCGCTGCTTCGCCAGGCTGAACACCTGATAACCGCCGGAATCCGTGAGCATCGGCCCGCGCCACCCGGTGAAGGTGTGAAGCCCACCCATGGCCTGCACCAGTTCGGCCCCGGGGCGCAGGGCCAGGTGGTAGGTGTTGCCCAGGAGCACGCCCTGGCCGAATCCTTCGGCCTGCTGGACGGTGACGCCCTTGAGAGCTCCGCCGGTGGCCACCGCCATGAAGCACGGGGTGGGCACACTACCGTGGAGGGTGTGGAGGGTCCCGGCCCGGGCGAGGCCGTCGGTGGCCTCTAACGTGAACGACACCGGATCGGCAACCAGGGATGGACTCACCACAACGTCTTTAATTCCGCATCTTGGTAGAAGGTCTCGATGATCTGCCGGGCGTAATAGCCCTGGCGGGCCATCTCCCAGGCGCTGACCTGGCTCAGGCCCACGCCATGGCCCCAGCCGGCGACAAAAATCCGCCAGAAGTACGAACCGTTAGCTTCCACCCGCTTGGGGCTGTCGTTGCTCCACAGTGTTGAACGCACCAGGGACGGACCCACCAGGTTGCGGAAGGTGGCCGCGGGCACCACCAAGGGTTGCTGATCCAGGGTATGGTAGACCAGCACCGTTAGCACCCGGTTGGAGCGGGGATCCCGGGCGCCGACCCGGATGTTGTTGATGAAGCCAACCTGACGGCCACTGGGGGCCAGGGCCTCGGCCAGGCGCTTCTGGATGTCCCGGGGCTTGAGATCAGCCTGGGACCGACCGTGGGTTGCTGCCAGGCCAAGACCGGCGATGCCCGCCTGGAAATACGGATCCGGACGGGCGCCCATCACCGTGTCTAGGGGTTCCCGACCGGCGGCATCCCGGGCATTGGGAAAGACGCTGCTGATGGCGGCGGTGTAGCCGCCAGAGGCGGCGCTGAACATCGGCAGGAAGGGCGTGCCATGAATGGTCGGCACCACACCACGGGTTTCGAACACCGAACGGACCACCGCGGCGGTACTGAAGCCAGCGCCGTGGTATTCCTGGTCCTCGGCGGTATCCGACAGGTCCCAGGCCCGCTTGGCTCCGACCTGGCAACGCACCTGGGCGAAGCCCCGGCTGGCGATGGCCTGGGCTTTCAAGGCTTCGATGGGGTAGCTGGGGGACATTTCGGTGGCCACCACGCCTTCCAGGTAGGACTCCATCGGCAGATGGTTGATCAGACGCAGATCTTTGGCGCTGTTCCACAGCACTTGGAGGCTGCCCCGGTAACTGGCCAAGCGCTGGCCCCGTTCGGCGGCGATCAGCCGGAACACCGCCCGGGCATCAGCGGCTTCGTAGGTCCGGGGGGGCGTGAATTGGGGATTGCCGTCCCGGTCCAGCTTGGGCACGGCGTTGGCCAACTTGGGCACCAGGTAGAAGGTCTGGACCGTGAGCCGGACATCCCGGCCCCAGTCGGCACTGGACAGGAGAAACCCCTCGGTGCCCACCACTTCGATCCGTAATTTGGCCCCGGGCTTGAGGACCTCCCGCTTTTCCAGGGGGGCGTCCGGAGCGACGACTTCCATGGTTTGGAGGGCTTCGACCACGATTTTGTCGAAGGTCGGGGTCGGGTCCCCGGGCTGGCGGTTGGCGAGCAGGACCCGAACTCCGGGATCCTCACCCAGGCCCTGGGGATTGCGCCCGAAACCCGCCGCGGCGTGGTCCACCATCAGGCTGCGGCCCAAGGTGATGGCGAAGGCCAGCAACAGACCGGTCAGGAGAATCCCCCGTACCCATTGGCTGATCCGTTCGCCGTTCATCCCGCGGCCTGATCCAGATGGGCGGCGATCCGGGCGGCATCGGCCCCGCTGATCCGGGCGCTGGCGGACAGATGGGCCACGGCGGCACGGATGGTGATGATCGGGGCCACGGTGGTCCCCAGCTCGGCGGTGATCTCTTCAATCGCGGTCCGGTCACCCTTGCCCTTTTCCTGGCGATCCACGGCCACCACTGCGCCGAGGACCTGGACGCCCACGGGCTTCAGCTTGGCCAGGGTCTCCCGCAGGGCGGTGCCGGCGGTGAGAACATCGTCCACCACCACCACCCGGGTGCCTGCGGCCAAGGGCGCGCCAACGAACAGACCGCCGTCGCCGTGGTCTTTTGCTTCTTTGCGATCGTAGGTCCAGCCGGTGCTGCGGCCCACCAGGCCTTCGTAGGCCTGGGCGGCAGCCAGCGCCAAGGGGATGCCCTTGTACGCTGGCCCAAACACCACCTGCACGTCCTCACCAAATGCCCGGCGGATAGTGTCGGCGTAGGCCGCTCCCAACCGCACCAGATCACCGCCCTGGTTGAAGCAGCCGGTGTTGATGAAGTAGGGGGACTTCCGCCCGGATTTCAGGGTGAAATCCCCGAAACGGAGGGCCTGCCGGGCGACCAGCAGGTCAAGGAACGCCGCCTGGGCGGCGGACAGGGCCGGGGTGCTCATGGCAGCGTGACCTCAGTCGATGATCTTGACGCTGAAGCGGTCGCCCTGCTTCACCGCGTTAACGACCTTCTGGTCGGCGGCGCTGTCGATCCGGCCGAACACGGTGTGGACGCCATCCAGGTGGGGGGTCGCCCGGTGGGTGATGAAGAACTGGCTGCCCCCGGTGTTGGGACCGGCGTGGGCCATGCTCAGGGTGCCGGGGAGGTGCTTTTCCGGGTTCGACGGGCCGGTCTCGCACTTGATCTTGTAGCCGGGACCGCCGGTGCCGGGGGTGCCCTTGGCGCCTTCCTTGGAGTTCGGGCAACCGCCCTGGATCATGAAGTCGTTGATCACCCGATGGAACGCCAGGCCCTCGTAAAAGCCTTCCTTGGCGAGCTTGACGAAGTTGGCCACCGCGATGGGCGCCGTCTTCTCGAACAGAGTCACGGTGATGTCGCCACGGGGGGTGGTGAATACGGCCTTCATGGAAGTCTCCTGGGGCCCGGCATGTTTAGAGGACCGGGGGAGTTGCAATGTTCAATGCTCTCTTCGGAATGCTCGAATGCTCGAATGCTCGAATGCTCGACACCGTGCTACGGAGCGCGTGGGGTGCTGAAGGCTGTCCATTCGAGCATTCGAGCATTCGAGCATTTTCATACCACCACCACCGCATCTATCTCCACCCTCCCACCCTTTGGCAGCGCCGCCGCCTGGATCGTTGAACGGGCCGGGAACGGTGACTGAAAATGCCGCTGGTAGACCTCGTTCATTGTCGGGAAGTCCGCCATGTCGGCGAGGAACACGCTGACCTTCACCGCCCGGATCAATTCAGTGCCGGCGGCCCTGCACACGGATTCCAGGTTCACCAGGGCCTGCTCGGTCTGGGCGACCACGCCCTCCCGCAACGCCCCGGTCACCGGATCCAGCCCCAACTGCCCAGAGCACCACAGCAGGTCCCCCTGGCGGATGGCCTGGGAATACGGCCCGAGGGCCGCCGGAGCGTGGGGTGTGGCAATGGCATGGATGATGGACATGCCCCCAGCCTGCCCCCCACGAACCCGCCGCCAAGCTCCCGTTCTGCGCTTCGAGCATTCGAGCATTCGAGCATTCGAGCATTCGAGCATTCGAGCATTCTGATGAGAGCATTCCGCATTCTGATGAGCGCATTCAGGCATTCCCATCTAGCCTCTGGAGCGCCGCCAAGTCCCGTTAACCTGTCGCGTCTGATGCGCACTGGCCATAAAATCGCCCCGAACGACCTCTGCTGGTGCGGTACCGGCAAGAAATACAAGAAATGCCACCAGGGCCGGGACCTTTTGGCCCAGCTGAATGGTGGCCAGGTCCCGTCCCGGACTCCGGTGGGATTCAAGGCGTTGGAACCGGGCCGGGTCAGCCCCATGCGTCAAGTCCAGACCCAGATCGTGAAGCCGGATTATTTTAGCACCGGCAAGCCCCAGGGTTCCCGGGACCAGGGCCTGATCAAAAACGCTGACCAGATCCAACGGATGCGCCGGGCCTGCCGGGCCGCCCGGGAGGTCCTGGAAATCACCAAGCGAGCCGTCGCCCCCGGGGTCACCACTGACCAGTTGGATGCCATCGCCCATCAAGCCTACCAGGACCTGGGTGGATACCCCAGCTGCCTGAACTACCACGGTTTTCCCAAGTCGATCTGCACCTCGGTGAACGAGGTCATCTGCCATGGCATCCCGGATTCCCGGCCCTTGGAGGATGGCGACATCGTCAATCTGGACATCACCATCTGGCTCGACGGGATGCACGGCGACTTGTCGGAAACCGTGGCCGTGGGCACCATCGACCAGGCCAGTGCCGCGCTGATGCAGGTCACCCATCAGGCCATGTTGGAGGGCATCAAGGTCCTGCGGCCCGGGGTGCGGATCTGTGAAATCGGCCGAGCCATCGAAGCCTATGTGTTGCCCAAGGGTTATGGCATCACCCGGGCCTTCGTCGGCCACGGCATCGGCGAGCTGTTCCACATGGACCCCCAGGTCCCCCATTATTTCGATCCGTCCGCCACGTTCATCTGCCGGCCCGGCCACACCTTCACCGTCGAGCCAATGATCAATCAGGGCACCTGGGATCATCAGAGTTGGGGCGATGGCTGGACCGCGGTCACCGCCGACCGCAAACGCAGCGCCCAGTACGAGCACACGGTGCTCATCACCGACAGCGGGGTCGAGATTCTGACCCTGCCGGACGGTGCCGCCCAACCGTTCACCTACTGATCTACCCGTCCGAGAACCCCATGTCCGACCTCAATCCCGTCCTGGATTCCCTCACCGAAGAACTGCGCGTCCAGATGGCCGCCCTCAATGATCTGTACCATCCGGTCTACCCCGGG
>CANIXE010000097.1 GCA_947470885.1 Planctomycetota bacterium | reverse complement strand
GTGCACCTCCCGCCTCTTCAACGATTCCAGTCCGCCAACACACCACCGAGCCGGCCTGGAGGCCGGCGCTCCCGGGCCGACAGCCCCACCCCCATGCCCCTCGAACTCGCCATCACCGGCACCGACACCGGCGTCGGCAAGACCAAGGTCACCCGCCTGCTGGTCCAAGGCCTGCGGGCCCTGGGCCGGCGGGCCTGGGTCCATAAACCCGTGTCCTGCGGCGGCTGGGATGGCTGTTCCAGCGAAGATGGCCGAGCCCTGCGGGAGGTCATCGGCGACGACCAGCCCTTCGGTTCCGTCTGCCCCAATGAATTCCCCGAACCCGCCTCGCCCCACTTGGCCGCCGCTGCGGACGGCTGGAAGCTACCGGGCCTGACCCTGGCCCGAACCATTGCCAGCCTGTGCCGGGGCCAGGACCTGATCGTGGAAGGCGCGGGGGGCCTACTGACTCCGCTGTGCGATGAGCGGTGGTCCCTGATGAATCTGTGCGACCTGCCCCTGCTGATCGTCACCCGGCCCCACCTGGGGACGCTGAATCACACCGCCTTGACCGCCCGGGTCGCCGGCGACCGGGCCATCGGCCTGATTCTCAATCACCACGCCGAACTACCCGACACCCTGGCCACCCGCCATGCGGCAGAGGAACTGGTGGAGGTCACCGGCCTACCGTTGCTGGCGGAAATCCCATTCGGTGGCGGCAACGATCCCGAAGACGCCCAGGCGATAGCGGAGGTGGTCCTCGCCGCCTTCAATGCCCATCGCGACCGTATTTCGCAAAGTACGTCTCCAACACCCGCTTGACGATGGGCGTGCAGGCTTGGCCGCCGAACGTACCGCTGTGGACAAAGCAGGCAAAGGCCACCGTGGGATTGTCCGCCGGGGCGTAGCCGATCATCCAGGCGTGGTCCGGGGCGGCGCCCCGTTCCCGCATGGCCCGGCTGCCCCATTCCGAGGTGCCGGTCTTGGCCGCCACCTTGATGCCCTCGGATTTGCCCTGGAGCACCAGCAGGCGGGCGGTGCTGTGGGGCTCATTGGCGGTCACCCGCTCCATGCCCCGGCGCACGTCCTCCAGCCATTCCTTCTTGATGTGCAGGTCCTTCACCTCGGGTTGGTCCACCGGGCGCACCAGGTACGGACGGACGATGTGCCCGCCGTTGGCCACCGCGGCGGCGATGGCCACGCACTGGAGCGGACTGGCGGTGGCGAACTGGCCGATGGACATGCGCCAGGTGTCGTTGGGGGTCCAGTGGGGCTCCGTCGGCCGGGTGCGACCGATGGATTCCGGCCGGGGCAGCAGGCCCGGCCGCTGGTGGGGCACGTCGATGGCGTTGTTCCGGCCCAGGCCCACGGCGTCGGCGATATTGCACAGCCGCTGGGGTCCGAGAATCGCACCGATGGTGGCGAAATAGACGTTGGACGACAACTGGATCGCTGTCTGCAGATCGTAGCTGCCCGCCGGCGCGTGGTCCCGCAATATCTTCTCCCCCTTCTTGTTCATCGCCATGTAGCCCTTGCAGTAAATTTCCGCGCCGGGATTGATGACCCCGTATTCCAGGCAGGCCAGGGCGGTGAGGATTTTGAAGGATGAACCCGGCGGCTGGTCCGGCACCGCCGCATGGTCGATGAGGGGCTGGGCCGGATCCTTCACCAGGCGGTCGTAATCCGTGGCCAGTTGCTCATAGGTGAACCGGGGATTGCTGGCCAGACTGATGATCCCCCCGGTGGTGCAGTCAATCAGGCAGAATCCCGCCCGGCCCCGGCCCACCGCCCGGGACTTGTCCATCTTGTCGGTGGAGGTCCCCAGCTCCTGGGCCAGTTCGTAGGCATGTTCCAGGCTGTCCTCGGCGGTGGTCTGCACTTCGTAATCCAGCTCGGTCACCAAGTCCGCACCATCCACTGGCGGATCCTCCCGGATGTCCACGCCCTCGGCGGTGCGGATGGTGATCCGGGAACCGGGGATGCCCCGCAGTTGCGTGTCGTAGGTGGCCTCCAGGCCCCAGCGGCCCACGGGCTGACCCTCTTGGCTGGCCGGGTCCCGGCCGATGGTCCCCAAGAGATGCACACAGGAATCCGCCACGGGATAGGCCCGGCCCACATCGTTGCTGATGACCAGGCCCGGCAGTTCGCTGGCGCTGTCATCGTAGCGTTTGCGCAGCTCCCGGGGCGGTTCCGCATCCCGACCGGCGAAGCGCACCGCGAACCGGGGCGGGATGTCCCGAAGCAGCGGGATGGGATCCCGGCGGGTGGTCCCCGCCCATTCCTTGTCGGCGGCCTGGCGGGCCTTGGCCAAGAGAGCATCGACTTCCAGGCGGCTGGTGGGTTTGCCGAATTCCGTCAGCGTCCGGGTCAGGCCCAGGGCCAGGCGATCCAGGCGCTCGTGGTCCAGGGCCAGCTGGTGGGTGCGGAATTCCTGCTCGCACTGGACCGCCGTCTGAACCTTGCCGTGGGCCTCGATCAGGGCCTGCAACTCCACCGGCTCGATCCCCAGGTTGGCCGCCACCCGACGGGTGACCTGACTATACACGCCCTCGGCCTGGGGCGGATCCCCCTGGATCAGCAGCACCCGTTCCCGGCCCCCGGGCACCGGCACCGGCATCTGGCCCATGGTCACCCCCCGGGGCAGACGGGGGGCGATCTCCTCGGCCCGGCTGGCGGCGGCGTAAAACCACGGCCCCGGCTGGGGCACCCGGGCGGCGCGGATCTGGGCCAAGGCCCGGTCCACGGTCTCCTCCAGGCGTTTCGCCTCGGCTTCGGAGCTCCGGGCCAGGGCCGCCAAGCCCTGGGTCCGCTGTTCATCCAACACCAAACGCAGACGTCGGAGCTGGGGTTTCCCCGCCAAGTCCGGCAAGAACGGCGTAAACGCAGGAAAGAACGGATCCAGGACCGTGGCGGCGGTCCCGGCCTCCAAGCTGAAATCCGTGTCGATGGCGGCGGTCACCGTGCCCCAGGCCTGATCGTCCCATACCTGGGCGCCTTGGTTCCAGCGCAGGCGGATCTCCTGTTCCAGGGCCTGGGCCGGGTCCTCCATCAGGATATCGCTTTCCGCCAGCTGGGCTGCGTCCTCGGGATCATCTCCTTCAGCGGCGGCCTTGCGGGGATCGAAGGCGGAGCGGGCGACGGCGACGATGGCCACCGTGCCTTTGCCCCGGGGTTTCCCCGCCCGGACCGCCACTGCCGGATGGCTGGTCAATTCCCGGACCACCAGTTCCCCCAGGCTGTTCCCCGGGGGCAGACGGATGCGCCCGGTGAGATCCGCCAGCAGGTCCCCCAGGCGGCGTTCATCCAGGCGCCAGAACGTCGCCTGGCGCCGGGCCTTGCCGGACAATTCCAATTCTGTGAACACCACCGAGGCGTTGTATACCGTCCGGGTGTCGGCGATGGGCTGATGGTTGCGGTCCAGGATCCGCCCCCGGCGGGCGGGGATGGTCCGGCTGATTACCCGGCTTTGGTCAGTGACCTGGCTGTAATGCGCCCCATCCACCGCCTGGAGCTGGATGCACCGGCTCAGAATCACCGCGAAGAACGCGGCGATGATGCCCGCCAAAAAAATCAGACGTTCAGGCATGGCAACCGGATCGTCCCCCCGCCGGTTGCCGGTCCATCAGCACGTCGAACATCCGCCTCCATGTGGACCGTCTCTGGCCTGACCCAACGCATTGCCGCCTCCCTGGAGGATCTGGGGGCTGTGGACGTCAAAGGCGAACTCTCCCAGATCAAGGTGTCCACCGCCGGGCATTTCTATGCCACGCTCAAAGACAAGGACGCCGTCCTCTCCATCGTGATGTGGAGAACGACCTTGGCCCGCAGCGGCAAGCCCCCCGCCGAAGGCAGCCTGGTGACCGTCCGGGGCACGCTGTCCGTCTATCCGCCCCGGGGCGGCTATCAGCTGGTGATCACAAAAATTGAAGCCCAGGGCCAGGGGGATCTCGCCGCGCGGCTTCAAGCCCTCAAGGAAAAGCTGGCTGCTGCCGGCCTGTTTGACGACGACAAGAAACGGGACCTGCCCTTCCTGCCCCGGGCGGTGGGGGTGGCCACCGCCGCCGGATCCGCCGCCCTGGCGGACATCCTTACCGGCCTGCGCACCCGCTTCCCCGGGATGCCCGTGGTCCACGCCCCCTGCCCGGTCCAGGGGCCGCAATCTGCCCCGGGCATCGTCGAAGCCCTACGCCAACTCGGCCAGGATCCCCGGGTGGACGTGATCATCTGCGGCCGGGGCGGCGGCAGCCTGGAGGACCTCTGGGCCTTCAATGAGGAGTCCGTGGTCCGGGCCATCGCCAACTGCCCGGTGCCGGTGGTCAGCGCCGTCGGCCACGAAACCGACTGGACCCTGGCGGACCTCGCGGCTGATTTACGGGCGAAAACCCCCACCGCCGCCGCCGAACTGGTGGTGCCGATCCGGGAGGAACTGGAAGAAACCGTGAAGGTCCGCCGCCTGGAACTCACCACCGCCATGGAGGACCTGCTGACCGAGGCCCGGACCCGCTTGGCGGCGTTGGCTTCCCACCGGGCCCTGAGCACGCCCCGCCACCAGGTGGACCTGCGGATCCAGCGCCTGGATGAACTGCGAGCTCGCCTGGACGACGGCATCGCCAACGCCAGCGGCGACGCCCGGGCCCGCTGGGATCTCCTGCGTTCCCGCCTGCGGGGGGCCGCGCCCAACGCCCCCATCGCCCGGGCGAAAGAGCGCCTCGCCGGGGCCCAGGCCGCCCTGGTGCGAGCGGGCAGCACCCGGATGGACCGGGCGAAGGAACGCCTGGCCGCCGCCGCCGGCCGGCTGGATGCCCTGTCGCCCCTGGCGGTGATCGGCCGGGGCTACGCCGTGCTCCGCACCCCGGAAGGCCGGCTGATCCGCACCCTCGCCGATGCCCCGGTGGGCAGCGCCCTCCAGGCCCGGACCACCGATGGCTGGCTAGAGGCCGAGGTCACCGGCGCGCGCCGGCAGAAACTCAACGAACCGGAAACCCCCTACGAGGTTTGACCATGGAATACCGTACCTTCGGCACAACCGGCCTGGAACTCAGCGTCATCACCCTCGGGGGCATGCGCTACCTCCACGGCTGGGATCAGCCTCGGGACCTCGTCCCCGACGACACCCTGGAACAGGCGACTAGAATCACCAAGGCCGCCCTCGATGCGGGAATCAACCACATCGAAACCGCCCACGGCTACGGCAAGTCCGAGCACGCCTATGGCCGGGTGCTGAACCAGGAACTGAAGATTCCCCGCAGCAGCTACCGGCTGATGACCAAAGGCGCGCCGAAAACTGCCGACGAAACCCGCCACCTGGTGGACGAACAGCTGAAGGCCCTGCGCACCGATCACATCGACCTGTACGGCTGGCACGGCATCAACACCGGCGAACTCCTGGCCCAGGCCACCGCCAAGGGCGGCCCGGTGGAGGAACTGCTGAAGCTGCGGGACGAAGGCATCATTGGCCACGTGGGCTTCAGCACCCACGGCCCGGTGGAGGTGATCATCGACGCCATCGCCACCGACCTGTTCAGCTTCGTCAACCTGCACTACTACTTTTTCTTCCAGCGGAACGCCGCGGCGGTGACCTACGCCAGCACCAAGGGTATGGGGGTGTTCATCATTTCCCCCAACGACAAGGGTGGCCAGCTATTCAACCCCTCGACCCAACTGAAAGCCGACTGCGCGCCGTTGACGCCAATCCAGTTCAACGCCCGCTGGTGCCTGCGCACACCCCAGGTGCACACCCTGTCCTTCGGCCTCACCGAAAACAGCCACCTCGCCGAAATGCAGGGGATCTTCCCCGCCCAGGTCCCCGCCGATCCCCAGGTCCAGGCCATCACCCACGCCCTCGCCGGCCGGGAACTGGCCGACCCGGTGAGCGCCTGGGAAGGCTGGGAATACGCCAACGATCCCAGTGGTCTGAACATTCCCGAGATCCTCCGCTTCCGCCGCCTGTGGAAATGCCACGGAATGCGGGACTTCGGCTTCTACCGCTACAACATGCTGGAATCCAAGGGTCACTGGTTCCCCGGGCAGTTCGCCACGCCGGATCGCGTCGCCCTGGTGGATCCGTCCAAGGCCCCGGCGGGCATCGACGTCCGCGCCCTGCTGACCGAGACCCACAACGAATTCTACCGACCCAAGGCGGCAAAGGCATGAGCCTGCCGGCCTACGCCAAAGCCGTTGCTGGCGGCCTGGAACTCCGCCTCAAGGTTGTCCCTGGGGCCAGCCGTTCCGCCATCGCCGGGGAATTGGGGGACCGTCTGAAAGTAAAGGTCGCCGCGCCCCCGGAGGATGGAAAAGCGAATGCCGCGGTGTGCGCCGTGCTGACAAAATGGCTTGGGGCGCCCGTCGAGGTCATCGCCGGCCATGGCAATCCCTTGAAGACCGTGCTGGCCCGGGGTTTGTCCACCTTATCTGGCGATACCATCCGCTCCAAGCCAGCTTGAAATAGCAGGTTCATCCGCAGGCCCTCGCCAGCAACACGGCTTGCTGGTGGCGCAAATCTCCGAGACGAATTCCGGTTGGACTCAAACTAGTGCCCGCATCGGGGCTTGGCGCAGATGATTCCACTCCAGCTTCATGACCACTCTTGACCTGGATGTCAGCGAATGACATCCAGGTCGCCACCGTCGTTGCCGTTAAAAACCCGCTAGACTGAATCCATCATTTTCACCTGGGAAGCAGTCTCTGAAATTGTCTTAAACCTCAATGACTCAGTTGAGTTGGCCATCTGCAGAATCCCAGCTGTAATTTTCAAGTCTTTGCCTCGACGGTTGTTTCACCCAAATGGTGCGTCTGGAAATGCAAGTGGTGCACAGATGCAGGGCGCTTCAATTGCGTTTTCCAGGTTAAACAGTCGCCGCGAGCTCTGCCCAGATGAAACACCCCATCGGCAGAGCTCGCAATCAGCGACTTCAACCACCCGTGGCAAATGGGATGATCCCATATTGAGCGCACAGAGCACTGAATTCAGCGCTGAAGATGAAACCATCCAGGACCACCTGCCGGGATTTGCCCGCGGCCATTTCGTTCAACCAGGTGGCATTTCCACCGGCATCAGGATTCCGGTTGAAAAATGCTTTGTAGAGGATCGTCAGATAAGCTTGGTCTGTCAACGTCCGTTGACGGAATTCCTGGCTAAGAACGAAGCCTCGGGCCACATCAACCCCCAATAAGGAACCTTGGATTAACTTGTTGGTCCAATCGACAATGCCTTGAGCGTCAGGTTCGCGGGACAGACATTGCTGATAGAAGCGACGGACGAATTGGCGGACATTGTAGGCATTCTGACTCTCGGTGTCGATCGCCGTAATGCCATAGCGCTGGCAGAGTGTAGAGAATTCCTGGCTCAAAATGAATCCGTACAACACATCTTCCCGCAGGACCTTGGCCGAAAGCTGGGCCTGCCAGGTCGTCTGTCCCGCGGTATCAGGATCCCGATCGAAAAACGCCCGATAGACCACCTTCAGGAAATCACTGTCACTCAGGTTTCGTGCGCCGAATTCCGGCGAGAGGATGAATCCCCGGGCGACATCCACCCCAGACTGAGTTCCCGAAGCCAGGGCTGAAGACCACGATGATAGACCATTCGCATCAGGAGCCCGATTGAGACACTGCTCATAGAATCGCGTGACAAAGGCCTCAATCGGAGTGATGACGATGATCGTCACCACCGTAGTTCCGGAACCCTCGGCGTTGCTGGCGGTCACATTGACCTGGGTTGTTCCCAGTGTTCGGGGTGAACCACTGATTAGACCAGCATTGCTCAACGTCAGGCCCGCAGGCAGATTCACAGCCGAGAACGACGTGGGTGAACCGGTGGCGATCAGCGTCACCTGGGCTGGCACACCCTGACCCAAAGTGATTCGCAGAGGTCCGGTGATCACCATCACCGTGAGTAGAGCATCG
>CANIXE010000096.1 GCA_947470885.1 Planctomycetota bacterium | reverse complement strand
CGGCCACCATCATCTGCGTCAATAATCTGCGGGACATCCCCACGGATGCGAAAGTAGGCAAGCGGACCCTGTGCGTGCGCCTGGGAGACCGGGCCAGCCGGGCGTACTACGGGATGCTCCACGCCGGGGCGGCCCTGTGCCTGCTGGTTGCCGCCACCCAGGTGCCCTCCGCCGATCAGGCCCGGTACATCCTGCCCGCCGGTCTGGCGGCCATGGGCGGCATGCTCCTGGCCCGGGGCGTGGCCAAGGCCCAGGGCGCCGAACTGAATGGATTCCTGGGGAAAAGCGCCGCCCTGGAGCTGCTCACCGGCCTGGCCCTGGTGATTCTCCATGTCCGGTGACTCGATGGGGCTGCCCCAGGAGCGCCTGTGCCGGGAGCGCCGACGGCCACGTCGGCTCGGTACAATGCGGATCTACTCCACGCCCACGGTTGGAGTATGCGCCATGAACAACCGAGCCGGCGTGGCCGCCGGCGCTCCCGGCAATACCGTTGCTTATTCATTTTTTATCACGGTGAGTGTTCGGCCGACCCGGGAGCGCCCGTGCCCCGGCCGGGAGCGCCGACGGCCACGTCGGCTCGGTACAATGCGGATCTACTCCACGCCCACGGTTGGAGTATGCGCCATGAACAACCGAGCCGGCGTGGCCGCCGGCGCTCCCGGCACCGTCACCTCTTCACCATGGTACGTGTGAAATCCATAGAGCTCCATCGCCGGGAGCTGCCCCTGGTCCGGCCCCTGGCCACCGCCCGAGGGACCATCACCCGGCGCACCGTGTGGGTGATGCGCCTGCGGGATGACGCGGGGCGGGAAGGCTGGGGCGAAGCATCCCCCCTGCCGGGATTCGGGGGCGAGACTGGGGAAGCCTGCGCTGCCGCCCTGGCCACCGCAACAACCCTGCTGACCCCCACCGCCATCGCCGCCTGGCTGGACGCCGGGGATCCCCTCCGGGAACTGCCTCTCCTTCATCTGGAGCGCACTCCCTGCGCCCGATGCGCCGTGGAAAGTGCCCTGGTGGACCTGCTGGCCCGCCGCCGGGGTCTGCCCATTGCCCGCCTGCTGAATCCCGCGAGTTCCGCCAACGTGCCGGTGAACGCCCTGGCTGACGATCCCGCCTCCGCCACCGCGGCGGTCGCCGCCGGTTTCACCACGGTGAAAATCAAGGTCGCCGGCGATCCCCTGGCCGCCGCCGCCCGGGTGGCGGCGATCCGTGCCGCCGTGGGATCGGGCATCGCCCTCCGGACGGACGCCAACGGCGGGTGGGATGACCGTCAGGCCCGGATCTTCGCCGCCCATGCGCCCAGCCTGGAATTCCTCGAACAGCCCGTAGCACACGATCTGGCCCTGTGCCGGGAACTACGCCAACAAGACCTGCGGATCGCCCTGGACGAAAGCATCAGGAATGAAGCGGATCTCGCCGCGGCAATCGCCGCCAACGCCTGTGATGTGGTGGTCCTGAAACCCCAGTTCCTCGGTGGCTGGCAGCCCACCCGGCGGCTCATCGTCCAGGCCCGCAACGCTGGCCTGGACGTGGTCCTCACCTCGGTCATCGACGGCAGCATTGGCCGGGCCTATGCCACCCACCTGGCGGCAGCAGCGCATCTGGGAAATTTGGCCCACGGCCTGGCCACAGGGGACCGATTGGAAACGGAGCTCACGGAACGACCATTATTGCCCCGGAATGGGACTCTCACGATTCCTGATCAACCAGGGCTGGGCCTCGGGGAATTATTGGAACCGGGCTGAGTTCACGATCGCTGACCCCGGAACAACGAAATCACCCCGCGGGAAACCCGCGGGGTGATTTCGAAACACCTCAAAGATCCCGATTCAACCGAGCTTAGGCTAGACTTCCCCGTCCACAGTGCCGTCGCCGTCACCCTCAGGCTTGGTCGGGGGCAGAACCATCGTCCCCTTGAAGGACAGCAGCAGCGGGCTGGCGACGAAGATCGACGAGTAGGTACCGCTGATCAAGCCGATGAGCAGGCAGGCGCTGAACGCATGCAGGGCCTCACCGCCGAAGAACAGCAGGACCACCACCGTCAAAATCACCGTACCCGTGGTGAGGATCGTTCGGGGCATGGTCTGGGCGATGCCATCATCGATAATCTGGGGCAGAGGAATCACCGGCAGACCCTTGGCGACTTCCTCCAGATTCCGCTTCATCAGCTCGCGGATTCGATCGAAGGTCACGATCGTGTCATTGATCGAATAGCCGATGATGGTCAGCACCGCCGCCACCACCGTCAAATCGATGCGGATGCCCAGCAGGCTGCACACGCCAACGGTCACCACCACGTCGTGGAACAGCGACAGCACGGCGCCGATGCCGAAGCGGAATTCGAAGCGCATCGCCACGTAGCAGAGGATGCCCAGCAGGGAGAGCATCACCGCCAGCAGGGCCTGCCACTTCATCTGGGCTGCCACCTGGCCGCTGAAATGCTCAGTGCTGGGGTAAGGCCGGGCGATGGTGATTTTCTGACCGGCGGACACGTTCACCAGATCGGTGTAAGCAGTCTGGGCGGTGGCCACCAGACCATGGCGGGTCGGCTCATCACCGGCATCCTTGGCGGCCTTGAACAATTCCGCCAGCTTCACGGTCACCGCATCGGCATTGGCCGCCTCAGAGCGGGGATTGGGCCGGGCGCGGTAGGTGATCTTGGCTTCCAGGCCGCCATCCACCGGGGCGACCTCCACCCGTTCGCTGTCCCCCTTCTTTTGCAGACGGACGGCAACCTCGGCGGCGGCGGTGGCGCCCACGGGCTCCAGGGTCTTTAAGCGCAGGGTCAGGGTCCGATCGATCCAAGTCGCGGCGGCAATCTCGTCGCCTTCCACTGGCACCAGGCCGGCAAAGGCCCCGGCGATCTGGGCTTTGAAGGCCTCGGTCCGATTGCCGATCTGGTTGCCCAAGTCGGTGATCTGGGCGGTCAACGGCTTGATCTCGGCGTCGAGAGCCTTGGCCTTCACCTCATCCGGCTTGTCCTGGGCGCGCAGGCGGTCGGCCTCCCGCTGGAGCTTGCCCCGCTGGGCTTCCAGGTCGGCGCGCTTGGCTTCCAGGGCACCACCTTCCTCGTCCCGGCTGCGGAACACCCACTGGCGGCTGGCGTCCTTGCCCCCGCCGAACTCGGCGAAGTAGGGCTGCTTGCGCAATTCCGCGGGATCCAGCAACTGGCTGTTCTTGGAATCCTTGGCGTGGGCGGCGTTGACGATTTCTTCGATCTTCGCGCCGTTTAGTTCCTCTTTGAAGATCACCTGGGCCATGTTGCCACCGGTGAAGTCGATATCGAAATTGCGTTCGAAGCTGCTGCCATGGAGGCTGTGACCAAAGGCGAAATACAGGGCGCCGGCCACCGCGGTGATCACCGAGAAGGCATAGCCGAACCAGCGCCATTCCACATAGGGGGCCTTCCACGAACGCATGAAGAACTCGCTCATCGACACTTCTTCGCGCTTGGCGCACCACCAGTCGGTGAGCATCCGGCCGATGTACACGCCGCTGAACAAGTTGACCACGATACCGATCATCAGGGTCAGGCCGAAACCCTTCACCGGGCCGCTACCGATCCAGTAGAGGATGAAGGCGGTGAGGAAGGTGGTCAAATGGGCGTCGATGATGGTCAGGAAGGCCCGGTCGTAGCCGGCCTCGATGGAGGCCTTCATCCCGGTCTTGGCCTTCAGCTCCTCGCGGATGCGTTCGAAAATCAGGATGTTGGTGTCCACCGCCATACCGATGGTCAGGACCAGGCCGGCGAGGCCGGGCAGGGTCACCGTGGCGTTGAACATCGACATGATCGCCCAGATCAGGTAGGTCGTGGCGACCAAGCAGAGATTGGCCACCAGGCCGAGGCCCCGGTAGTACCAAAACATGAACAGGACGATGGCGACGAAGCTGACGCCCATCGCCCACAGGCCCTTGCGGATGGTTTCTTCACCGAGGGTCGAACCGACCACCCGTTCGCTGAGGACCTCCGGGGTCACCGACAGGCTGCCGCCCTTCAGGGCCGAGCGCAGGTTCTCGATGTCCTCGTCGGTGAACCGGCCATGGATCACGCAGGAAGCGCTGCTGGGCTCTTCCACGTGGGCGTTCGACTTGACCACCCCGTCGAAGACGATGGCCAGGGAGCCAGTGCCCTCCTTGCGATCACCCTTGGCCTTGAGCATCCGGGTGAATTCTTCGTTCCGGGCGGCGCCAATGGCGGTGAATTCAATGTGGATGGCCTTGTCACCCTGGAACAACGTGGGGCCGGCATCCTTCACATCCTTGCCGGTGAGGGCGGCACGATCCAGGCGGTAGAACACATTGGGTTCTTCGCCCGGTTCCGGTTCCTTGGGGATGACCACGTCGCCGCGGTTATGGTAGACCCGGGGGGCGAAGGCGTAGCCGCCACCCGGCTTGCGCAGAACCTGGGCATCCGGGTCGCCCAGGCGGACACCGTAGTAGGTGTCCAGGACCTCGCGGAATTCCAGGCGGCCGGTGGTTTCCAGGACCCGACGGGTGCTGGCGGCGTCGGCCTTGGTACCGCCGGGGATGACCACCTGGATGTCGCCATTGGACAACTTGGCCACCGCGGGCTCGGTTAGGCCGCGCTCATCCAGGCGGGCCCGGAGGATGGCCACAGTCTCTTCATCGGCGGGGACGGTGACACCTTCATCGTTGTGCAGGCGGCAGACGAATTCCACACCGCCCCGGAGGTCGATACCCCGGGTCAGATGGAATAGCGAACGGGGGGCATTGGCCCGGGCGAACGGCTTGCCCGCCAGACGGGCCCGGACAGCGCCTTCATCGGCGGCATCCTTGAGGGTTACCCGAACCCGGTGGTCTGCGTCGTTGAATACCACCTCATTCACGGCGATGGCACTAATCCGCTCAGAACCGGCCAGGCGCCGGGCGATGGCCTCACGGTCCTCGGAAAAGGCGTCCACCGGATTGCCGGCGACGTCCTTGAGGACAACGGTGTAGGCCTTGTCGGCGCCCGACACGGGATGCAGATCGGCGGTCAGCTCCTGCTCGCCCACCAGCACCTTGTTCTGAACGACGAGCAGTCCGAGGGCGATGGCGAAGACCAGCGCCGTGACGAGGAGGCGACGGAGCATTACTTCCCTTTCGACGCGGTTTCAGCCGAAACGTTGGCGCTGATCGCACCCTTGGTGTAGCGCACGACCAGGCTTTCGCCGGCCTTGGCACCGACGCCAATGCGGACATCGATGGTCTGCTCGCCGACGGCTTCGACCACGCCATGGGCGCCGCCGATGGTGGTGACCTCGTCGCCGCGCTTGATGGCGTCCACCATGTCCTTACGCCGCTTTTCTTCCTTCCGCTGGGGGCGGATGATGACGAAGTACATGAAGGCGAAGAGGCCCACCAACATCAGGATGGGCATGAACTGGGCCAACGGGTTGGGGACCCCCTGGGACCCGCCGGGGCTGGTGCCCGCCGGGGCGGTCACATCGGGCACGCCGCCGGGTCCGACGGCCTCGGCGAAGGCCGACGAGGCGCTGGCGACAAGGAGGATGACGAAGGCGGGAAGGCGGGGCATGGCAGGGCTTGGGAAATGGGATGGGGCGACGGAACGAAGGGCGGGAGCCTAGAGTGGAGGCTGAGGGGGCAACGGTGGAGTGGATCCCCGCCCTGCGGGGGAATGCTCGAATGCGGGAAGGGCCGGGGAGACGCCGTCACCACTCGGTGGTGGTGAGAATCGGAAGCAGGAAGATTTTCCCGTCCCCGATCCGGCCGCTGCGGGCGACCGTGAGGATCAGGTCGATGACCTGGTCCCGGTGCTCGGCGGCGATGATTCCGGTGATCAGGACCTTGGGCAGGAAATCGATGCCGTATTCCGCGCCCTCATACTGGTCCAGATGGCCTTTCTGCCGGCCATAACCCCGGCATTCCGCGGCGGCCAGCTCCTCCACTAGGCCGCTGGCCAGCAGGCGCTGGCACAGCACCTCGGCGCGTTGGGGGCGGATGACGACGCGCAGGTCCAGGAGCATGGGGCGGGATGGTAGGGGAGGCCCCGGGCGGTCCATGCGCCGAGGGCCGGGATCACCAACTGGCCAACAGGTGGTCCAGCTCGTCCAGGGCGGCGGCGGATTCCCCCGCCAGGGCGGGATCCGCAAGCGCTGCCAACGCCAGGGATTCCCGGTAATGCCGGTCGACCCAAACTTCCAGCCGGTCGATCCGCCGGTGATCCAGGTGCAGGCAAGGGGCGATGACCCTGGGATCCGGCAGGCGCAGGCGCAGGCAGGCGGGCCCGCCGCCGCCCCGCATGCTCTCCCGCACGGGGACGAACCGGGCCTGGGCGATGAAGCCCTCCGCCACCAGGCGGTCCACCACCGGCCGGGCGGGGCCCTCGGCGCATTCCCCCGGGGCGATCAGCACCCAGCCGACGGGCGTTTCCAGCAGCTGGCTGTTGAACAGATAGCTGGCCACCGCCTGGTCCAGATCTAGATCCTGGATCTCGGCAATCCGCAGGGGCCCGCAGCGACGGACCAGTTCCCCCAGCACCTGGGGCTGGTCGACCCAGGCCTGGCGATGGACCAACAGGCGATCCCCCTGGCCCACCATCACCACATCGTTGTGGAACGCCCCGGCCTCGATGGCAGCCGGATGCTGACGGGCATGCAGGGCCTCGCCGGTCACCCCCAGCAGCCGAGCCACCGCCTCGCTGGCCGCCCGGGTCTGGCGGGCGGGGTGCCGGCCCGGGGGCGTGGCGTGATCCCGACCGTGGACGAACAGGTGGCAATACCCCAAGGAACCCCGGATCAGCGTGTGGTTGGCCGCGCCTTCGTCCCCCAGGTCGACATGCTCCGGAAGCGGCTCCAAGACGGTCAGGCCCGGGGCGAAACGCCGAAGCTGGGCCAACCGCCCCGGGGCCTCCAGGCGACGATGGGCCAGGGCCGCCAGGTTGGCCACCACCAGCCGGTTCCCCGCCACGGTCCCCAGGTTGGCGGTCCAACAGAACGCGCTGGATCCCGCCGCCGCCAGCAGCCAGGGCGCTTCCTGGGCGGCGCTGGCGGGGGTCAGGCCCAACCGGGCCAGGAACCCCGCGTCCGGCCGGGGCAGGGGCGGCAGGAAGGCCTGGGGCACACCCAGCTCCAACACCGTCCGCATTTTCGCCAAACATTGCCGGGCCGCCGCCCGGGGCCGGGACACCTGACCACCGTGGACCTGACTGGCGACATTCCCCGGGCTCAACCCGCCATGACTGAGGGTCGGCCCGGGCAGGCCATCGAGTTGCAGCTCAAAAACCATGCTGCCCAGCTTTCCGACGCCGGCCCGGCTGTCCACGCCGGGGAGCCCCGCCTTGCGAAATCGAGGCATTCACGACCATGCCGCCCATGCAGCGCGAAATGCTCCAAGGCAAACTCCACCGGGCGGCCGTCACCGACTGCCAGCTCGAATATCCCGGCAGCCTGACGGTGGACCTGGACCTGATCGAAATGTGCGGCCTGCTGGTCCACCAGAAAATCCAGGTGCTGAACTGCAACAACGGCTACCGTCTGGAAACCTACCTGATCCCCGGCGCCCGGGGCAAGCGGGAGATCATCGTCAACGGCGCCGCCGCCCGCCACGCCTACAAGGGCGACCGGGTGATCGTCGCTGGCTTCGCGTTCTACACCGATGAAGAGCTGAAGGGCCACGCCCCCAAGGTCGTCGTCCTCAACGAGCGTAACGAAGTCATCGCCTAAGCGGGGCTTGAGCCCCAATCCGACAGCGCCGCTCCGCGGCTTGCCTGCTGCGCAGGTCACCGCTGCGCGGTGATCGGCCTGGTGCTACCCCGGCTTCGCCGGGGTGTTGCGCTGCGCGCAACCAAGCCCCGTCCCCGCTCGCGCGCGCAGGCGCGCTCGGGGGATTGCTGTTCGCGGACTCCGTCCGCTACGCCTGCCAGGG
>CANIXE010000095.1 GCA_947470885.1 Planctomycetota bacterium | reverse complement strand
GTTTATGAAGGCCGCCCGGCTCAGTACCAGGGCGCCCACACCAGCACCCAGAACGAGAACAACCTGGGGGTGTCGGTGATCGGTGATTTCATGACCCGGCTGCCGAATCCCAAACAGCTATCTGCGTTGAAGGCATTCCTGGATGACAAACGGGAAAAATACGGCGTGGGCAAGGGCCGGATTTACGGCCACCGGGATCTCCACGCCAGCCTCTGCCCGGGGGACGCCCTGTACGGCTGGGTGAAGTCCTACCGGGCGTGATCCCAACTCCAAAGGCGTTTAGCGACGCAGGAATGGGTGGGTTTTCTTTGAAGCGCCGGGCACTAGCCCGGCTCGTATACCGCGCGAGCCGGGCCGGTGTCCGGCGCTCCCAGGGCGTTGCTAAACGCCATTGATCCTAATCCGGCTCCACGGCTTGGCGATTTTCAGAATCACGGCAGGACGACCAGGGCCTCCAGGCTGATGGTGGTGGTCCCGTTAGGGGTGGCGGCCCGATCGCCTTCGACGCGAACATAGGCGACCTCGACATTCACCCCCAGACGATCCGTATCCAGGGGATTGGTCAGGAGGGCCGCCGAGAATTCGCTGATGGCGGGCGCGGGTCGGGCATTGTCCCACTGGCTGTGGACCTGCTGGAACATGCCGGTGAGGGATCCGCTGGGGAAACTTGCCGGCAGTTTCCGATTCACCACCAAGAGCCAATTCAGGTCGTGCCGGGTGGTGGCGGTGCCATATTCATCCACCGCGCCATTCACCGACCAGCGGTGGATGACCTCCCCGGCGAAGGTCCAGGCATCGCCCCCATTCACGGTGGTGTGGAGGCCAAGTTGCACGATATCACTGGGCAGCTTCCCGGTTAAGGAGGCCTCGGGCTGGCTAGATGAAGGATCCCAAGCGGCTTCCAGCTCCAGGTGCACCTCCTGGCAAGGGGTGATGGTGAAGTTCAGGCCCAGGCCCAAGTCGCTACGCCGGTGATCAGTGGCCGAACGGTCGACACTGGTGTCGTTGGCGGTGTCCTTGGGATCGAACCAGCCATTGGTGACATGGAACTGGATCGCCAACGGCCCGTCCTTGGGTGCCCAATCCAGGTAGGTGCCCAGGGGATCGTTCCCATAGATGTCGGCATAGCCGATGGTGCTGGACTGGACCCGGTACAGGGCCATGGGTTCCGGGCCGATCCACCCCTGGTGGTTCAGATAACGGCCCATGGTCCAGCTCAGATCCGAGGTCACCTGCACCGACATCCAACTTTCCGATAGAGTGGCTTGGTTGGTGGAGTCATTGCCGAACAACACGCTGACTTGGCCGGCGATCCGTTCATTGGGATGCCAGCCGACCTTCAGCTTGGCCATCGAACTGAAATCCACGAGATCCGTCTGCTGCCCGGCCAGGGAGGGACCACCGGGTTGATGGGGTTCGTTGGTGTAGGTCAGGATAGTGTCGCTGTAGCCATCCAGACTCAGGCCTTTGGCGATTTCCGCGGCCTGGATCCCAGACACGGCGGTGACCATCAGGAGGAGTGTTGCGGAGAGGCGCGACGGACGAAGGCGCATGGAGCGTTCCCGTGGGGAAGGGGGATCCTACTGATTTCCTCGGGGAAACCCCGAGGAAATCAGTAGGTCGGCATGGCCGACCGCCCCCAACCTACCCCAGGATTGGTTCCCTACGCAAGGGCCTCCTAAACAACGATGCTACGCCGAGCTGGGCTTCCTAGCTGCGCCGAAACCATTTCCCGGAAAGCGCCAGGATCTTGTGCGTCACCCGGTCGGCCAGCAGATAGAACGCGGGCACCAGGATCAGGCTCAAGGCGGTGCTCACCGCCACGCCGCCGAGGATCGCCACCGCCATGGGCTGGCGGCTTTCGCTGCCGCTGCCCAGGCCGATGGCGGTGGGCACGGCGGCCATGAACGTGGCGGCGCTGGTCATCAGGATCGGGCGCAGGCGGATCGGGCCCGCCTGGCGCATCGCCTCGGCGGCAGACAGGCCGGTCTCCCGCAACTGGTTGGCGTAATCCACCAAAATGATGCTGTTTTTCTTGGATATTCCCATGAGGAGGAGGATGCCGATCACCGAGAACACGTTGATGGTGAAGCCCCCCAGCCACAGGGAGACGAGGGCGCCGCTGAAGGCCAGGGGCATGACCGTGAAGACCGTGATGGGGTGAAGGAATGAGTTGAACTGGGCGCCGAGAACCAAGTAAGCGGTGGCGATGCCGAGGATGAAGGCGATCTTCAGGCTGCCGAAACTTTCTTTCATTTGCTTGGACGCGCCTTCCTGCACCAGGCGCACGGTGGCGGGGAGTTCGCCGGCAAAGGCGGTGATCACCTCCTGGGCATCCTGGAGGGTCTTCCCCTTCGCCAGGTTGGCGTAGACCGTGATGGACCGGCTGCGGTCCCGGCGCTGGATGGCCTGGATCGCCGGGCGTTCTTTCACTGTCACCAGTTCGCTGAGGGGGATCAGGGCGCCGGCCTTGGCCCGGACCCGGTACTGGGCCAGGTCGTCCGCTCGGCCCCGCTGGTCCGCCAGGGAGCGGACCCGGATGTCGAAACGCCGGCCATTATCGGCATATTTGGCGATCCGATTGCCCCCCAAAAGGAAATTCACCGTGGTGGCGTTGTCGTCGGCGGCCACCCCCAGGTCGGCGGCGGCGGCCCGGTCGATGGTGACCGCCAGTTCCGCCCGGCCCAGGCGGGCATCGTTGTCCACGTCGGCGGCGGCGCCGCTGGCCAGCAGGCGGTCCTGGACATTCCGCGAGGCGGTCTGCAGGCCGGCCCAGTCATCCCCCCGGAGGCTGAATTCCACCTGGTAGCCGCCGCCCCGGCTGCCCGTGAAGGCCTGGGCACTGGGATCCTGGACGACGATTTTCACCCCGGGCCAGGATTTGGTTTCTTCGCGGATCTCGGCTTGGATTTCCTGCTGGGACAGCTTCCGTTGTCCCCGGGGCTTGAGGGCCAGGAACAAGGTGCCAGTGCTGCTGCCCTGGCCGCCGAAACCGCCGCTCATGGCGAAGGTCCGTTCGATGTCCCCCCGGGCGATCAGCCAGGCCTCCAGCCGGCGCATCTGGTCATCCGTGGCCAGCAGGTTGCTGCTGCCCTGGGTATCCAGCTTGACGAACAACCGGCCCTGGTTCTCGGTGGGGACGAATTCCCCCGGCAGTTGTTTGGCCAGGAAAAGGCTGCCGACGAACACCAGTACCAAGGCCAGCAGAGTCAGAACGGGATGCTTCAGGCCCAGGTCCAGCACCCAGCCGTAGGTCCGGCCCAGGGCGGCGAAGGCGGCTTCCGCCCAACGGCCGACCAGGGAACGATGCTCGCCCCCCACCGCCAGGAACTGGCCGCAGCGGGCGGGAGCCAGGGTCACAGCTTCGACATAGCTGAGGAGGATCGCCACCGAGAGGGCGACGCCGAACTGGAGAAAGAACTTGCCGATGACCCCGGACATAAACAGCACCGGGGCGAAAATCGCCACCACTGCGGCGGTGGCGGCCAGGGCGGCAAAGGCGATTTCATGGGTGCCTTTCCGCGCGGCATCAGGGGCAGAAAGCCCTAGTTCCCGGTGCCGACTGATGTTCTCTTGGACCATGATCGCATCGTCCACCACCAGGCCGATCACCAGGGCCAGGCCCAGCAGGGTGAAGGTGTTCAGGGTGAAGCCGCAGGCATAGAGCACGGCGATGGTGCCCAGCAGGGACATGGGGATCGCCAGCAGGACATTCACGGCGGCGGACCACGACCCCAAGAACAGCCAGCACACCAGGCCGGTGAGGACCACCGCCAAGGCCAGTTCGTATTCCAGATGGGTGATGCTGTGTTCGACGAAGATCGAGGCGTCGTAGTTGATCCCCAGGCTGGTGCCCGGGGGCATGGTTTTGCCGATGGCGGCGATTTCCGTCCGGACGGCCTTGGCCACTTCGATCTGGTTCACCCCGTGCTGCTTGCGGATGCCCATGGCCAGGGCGGGCTGGCCATTCACCCGGGCGAACGAGGTGACGTCCTCATAGCCGTCCTCCACCAAGGCCACCTGGCTCAGATGGATCGGCGACGTAGCACTGCCGCCCACCACCAGGGCGCCCAGGTCAGCGGCGCTGGTGGCCTCCCCCAACAGGCGGACGTCCAATTCCCGACCGCCCCGGCCGCTGGGTTCCAGTTTGCCGGCGGGGACCTCCTTGTGCTGGCGGGTGACGGCGGTCACGACCTCGCTGGCGGTGAGGTTGTATTCCGCCAGGCGGGCGGGATCGAGCCAGATCCGCATGGCCCGTTCGACATAGCCCCCCAGGAAGATGTCGCCCACCCCGTTGACCCGTTGCAGGCGGTCCCGGATCGAGCGTCCCAGGTCGGTGAGTTCCCGCCGGGGCAGGTTTCCTGCCACCGAGGCGAACATGATGGGGAAATCCTCGGGATTCACCTTCCCCACCACCGGGGGATCCAGGTCCTTGGGCAGCAGGCGGGTGATCTGGCCCAGACGGGCCTGGACCTCCTGGACCCCGGCATCGATGGAGCGGTCGAGGTTGAATTCGACGTTCACCGTGCCCGCCCCGGGGCGCACGGTGGCGCTCAGGGATTTGATGCCTACGACCTGGGCCAGGCCGTCCTCGATGACCTGGACGACATCGTTTTCCACCGCTTCGGCGCTGGCCCCGGGCCAGGCGACGCTGATGGACACCGTGGGGAAGTCCACGTCGGGAAATTGGCTGATGCCGATTTTCGACAGGCTGACGCCACCCACCAAGACCACGGCCAGCATCAGCATCCACGCCATCACCGGGCGGCGGATGCAGGCGTCGGTGAAGCCCATGGATTACTCTTTTGACCTGGGGCTGGTGCTGGCGCTGCCACCCAGGGGGGCCACCAGGATGGGCAGACCGTCCCGCAGGCCGTCGGCGCCCTGGATGATCACCGGCTCGCCGACGGTGAGGCCAGCAACGATCTCAATCCGCCGGTCCAACCCTTGGACGCCGGTGATGATCTTGCGCTCCACCGCCTTGCCGTTGACGGCCAGGTACACCACCTGGCCCCGTTCTCCGGTGCGGACCGCCAATTCCGGCACGGCGATGGAGGTCCGTTCCCCCAGGGGCACGGTGACCTCGGCGAAGGCGCCGATGGCGGGGCGGATGCCCTCGGCAGGTTGCAGACGGGCGGTGATGGGCACCAGCCGGCTGCCGGACTCCACCTGGTCGGCCACCAGTACGATGGTGCCCGGGACTGGGGCTAATATCCCCCGGATCCGGGCGTTGAGGGCCTGTCCGGGTTTGAGGTGGGCGGCTTCGCCCACGCCCACAGTGAAGCGCAGGAGCAGGGGATCGCGGACCACCAGGGTCGCCAGGGCGGTGCCCGGTTGGACCGCCGAACCCGGATCGATGAGTCGGGCCTGGATCGTCCCCGCCCGGGGGGCGAGGACCCGGGCGTCCTGCAGATCCAGCTTGGCCTTGGCCAGGGTTACCTGGGCGGCGTCATGGTCCGCCTTGGCCAGGGCTTCCCGGTTCACGGCCTGGTCGGCTTCCTCGGGCTTCACCAGACCGTCTTTGAGGAGGGCCTGGCGGCGGACGGTGGCTTGGCGGGCGTCTTCCACGGTGATCGCAGTGCGGGCGACCTGGGCCGCCGCGGCGTCCACCGCCAACTGGAAGCGTTCGGGCTGGATCTCGGCCACTGGAAAGCCAGCGGCGATGGTGTCGCCTTCGCTGACCAGTAGGCGGTCCAACACCCCGGCGACCCGGGCGCTGATCCGCACGGTTTCGAAGGCGGCCACGGCTCCGGTGCCGCTGACGGAATCTTGGAACACCGCGGTTTTGGCGGCTTCCACGGCCACTGGGAACAATCCGGCGGGTTTCCCCGGAGCAGCGGGGGCGGCGTCCTTGGTATCTGTTTTGTTGGTACCAGCCTCAGGCTTGCCCGCCGTGCCACCGCAGCCGGCTAGGGCGGTGATCAATACCAACCATCCCAGGAGTGTTCCGGAGCGGCGGCTCATGGGGTGGGTTCTTGGTCGGTCAGGGGCCAGTGGCCCACGGCCTGGCGCAGCTGCAGGGCCGCTGAAAGAGTTTCCAGGACCCGGCGTTCCCGGTCGGCGGCGGCTTCGGCAGCCCGCTGGTTGGCGTCGGCGGTTTCCGTGGCGGTGGCCAGGCCATTGGCGTAGCGGGCCCGGGTGTCATTGGCGACGGCTTCCGCCAGACGGGAACGGGCATCCGCCTGGGCGACGGTTTGCTTCGCGGATTCCAAGTCCGCCAGGGCAGTGCGGATCTCCCGCTCCACCTGGCGTTCCAGGGTCCGCAGGTTGGCGGCCAGTTCCCGACCCACGGCGGCCTGCTGGTCGGATTGGGCTTCCCGCAGGCCACCATCATAGATCGCCCAGCGGGCGGTGAGGCCCGCGGACCACCCGGGATCGGGGTGGTTGGCGGTGGACTCCTGGTCGTTCACCCCGGTGTAGATGCCCACGGTGGGCAGGATGCCGTTGTCGATCTGGTCAATGTTCCGGGCATTGACGATCAGGTTGAGCCGGGCGGCGGCCACATCGCCCCGCCGGGCCCGGGCGGCGGTGGTGAGGGCCACCGGATCGCCGGAGACTCCGGGGGGATCCCCGACGGCGCCCAGGGGCCGTTCCAGGTGGGTCTGGCCGAGGACATTGGCCAAGCTCAGGCGGCCGACGGTGACCGTGCGGTTGGCCTGGATTTCCGCCAGGCGGGCATCGGCCACATCGGATTCCGCCCGGGTGATGTCGGCCTTCACCGCCAGACCGGCCTTGACCCGGCGTTCGGCGGCCCGTTGGAGTTCCAGGGCGACCTCGACTCGACGACCGGCCACTGCGGCGATGCGCTCGGCGGCGGCCACCGCCACAAAAGTGTCGCCGGCGGCGAAGGCCAGTTGCCGGCGCAGTTCGACGCTGCTGTACTGTTGGGCTTCCAGGCTGGCTTTGGCGCCCTTCACCGCGGGGAAGGCCCGGGCGTTGAAGATCGTGGTATCCAGGGTCAGGTTGCCGCTGACCCCTTGGCTGGTGGCGCCGCCCCAGGGGCGTTGGCTCGCATTGTTTAGGCCGTAGCTGCCGGACATGGTGGCGGAGGGTTTGACCAGGGACCAGGCCTGGCGCTCGACGGCCCGGGCCTGATCCAGGCGGGCGGCGGCGATCTGGGCGGCCTCACCATCTCGGAGAGCGAGGGTGATGGCCTCGGTGAGGGGCAGGGGGGATTTGTCCTCTGCCGGGGCGGCGGCTTCGGCACCGTGGACCACGGGGCAGAGAGCGAACAGGAGCGGAAGGACTCGCTTCATCCCTATTTCCATTGAGCTTTTCACAGCATTTTTTCCGAGCCAGAGGTTTCAGTTAAAAGATGTACCTGGAAACGCGAGGGATGCGCAGAGGCAAGGCGCTTCAAGCCGCGGCATGGCGGCGCCATGCGAGGTTTGAAGCAACGCAGCAGGTGCGCTCCCCTCGCGTTTTCCAGGTTCATGGGACGCCAACTACTTCGCACCGGCCGCGCAGGCCGCAGAGGATGTCATAGGGAATAGTGCCGGCCAAGCCGGCGATCTCGGCCACGGTGATCTGCTCCTGGCCCTGGCCGCCGAACAGGACGACCCCTTCACCGGGGGCCGGGGGGAACGCCAGGTCGGTCAGGTCGATGATCAGGTAGTCCATGGTCACCCGGCCGAGGATGGGGCAGCGCACTCCTTGGACGAGCACCGAGCCTTTCCCTGACAGGGCGATGGGATACCCGTCGGCGTAGCCCACGGGAACGATCCCCACCAGGGAATCCCGGGTCAGGATGTGGTTGTGGTTGTAGCTGATGCCGTGGCCGGCGGGCAGGCGTTTGATCAGGGATAGGGCGCTGACCCAGCGGACCGCGGGCTTGATCCCGGGATTCGGGCAACCAGCGGGGAGGGTGCCCGTGAGCAGCAGACCCACCCGCACGGCGTCTGAAGTGCCGGGGGGCCGCAGCAACAGGCCTTCG
>CANIXE010000094.1 GCA_947470885.1 Planctomycetota bacterium | reverse complement strand
GTGATACCACACCTCGGGACGGTATGAGCTGTCGTAGAACGGCTTGGAATCCCCCTCCAAATCCCACAGGCTGGTCTGGCTGAAGCTGGTGTAGAGCCCGTCGCGCCGCTCGCCGTAATCCAACTTGTCCATGGGTTCCCCAAACAGGCGGATCGCCAGAGAAATCTGGAACTTCGCCGCCAGGGGATTGGGCCGGAGCAGGAAATACACCGGTTCATAAGGTGAGATGGCATCGAGGATCTTTTCCGGATCGCCTTCAGCGGCGGAAACGACGGCGGGCAGGATCAGCAGGACGGCGAGGATCGAACGCATGCCCGACCCTGTACCCAGCGCCACGGATCGCAAGCTGCCGCCATGCCCGCCTCCCTCGACAGCGACCTCGCCTTCGTCATCCACCTCGCCCGCCAGGCCGGGGACCTGGCCCGGCAGCACCAGGCGGGGATCGAACGCCTGACCAAGCGGGGGGCCGAGGCCGTCACCGAGGCGGACCGGGCCAGCCAGCGCCTGATCGTCGCCGGCCTGCGGACCCGCTTCCCCGACGACGGGATCATCGGCGAGGAAGATGACACCGGCGCAGCCATCACCAACCAGGCCCCGAAAAAAGGTGGTCGGGTGTGGGTCATCGATCCCATCGACGGCACCAACAACTACGTCGCCGGCTTCGCCGCCTGGGCGGTGTGCATCGGCCTGCTGGAAGACGGCGTGCCGACTTTAGGTGTCGTCTGGGATCCCTCCCGCCAGGCGGCCTACGCCGCCGCCAAGGGCCAAGGTGCCTGGCTGGTGGAACAGGGCGTGCCCCGGGCGATCCGCGCCCAGGCCACCGCTCCCGGCCCCGCCAGCATCATCCTCCTCACCAGCAACCTGATCGTCGGCGGCACCTTGGCCCCCTGGGTCCCCCGCTGGTTCACCACTTCGGAATGGAAGTTCCGGATGCTCGGCAGCGCCGCCCTGGAATGCGTCCAGATCGGCGCCGGCACCGCCCACGCCAGCATCACCCTCAACGGCAAGCTGTGGGATGTGGCCGCCGCCGCCGCGGTGGTCCTGGAGGCCGGGGGCCGGATCGTGAATCCCGCCGGCCAGGACGTCTTCCCCATCGACCTCACAGGTTACGCCGGGGCCAAGGTTCCCTTCATCGCCGCCGCCCCCCTGGCCGTCGCCCCGGTACTGGCTGCCATGGCCGGCTGATCAAGACCCCCGGTCGTCGTCGCCGCCCCGGGTCTTCAGCCAATACGCCAGGGCCAGCACCCCGACAATGGCGGGGAATACGATCCCCACGATCAGGCCGATGCCCTGGTTGATGTGCTGCATTTCATTCATGGGGCATCCGGGTGGCGGATGCTAAGACCCGCACCACCTCGGCCAATCCACCTCCCCATTATCCCCATGACCACCGCCCATCGCGCCACCTGGAAGTTTCTTCGTCCCATCCGGGCCCATCCCCGGCTGACCCTGGCCTTGGCCACTGGGGCCGCCGTGGGCGGATCCTTGGACGCCGTCCACCACCTGGCCACCCGGCTGTTGTTGGCCTGGAACACCGGGGCCGTGATGTACCTGATCCTCGCCCTGGTGATGATGGTCCGCTCCACCCGGGCCCACCTGGACCGTCGGGCCAACCTGGAGTTCGATGGCCGGTTCCTGATCCTCGGCGGCACGGTGATCGCCGGGATCGCCACTCTGGGGGCCATCGGTGCCGAACTGGGGGTGGCCAAGGACCTCCAGGGCTGGCCCCGGATCACCCACATCGGCCTGGCGGCCCTGACGGTGTTTACTGCTTGGGCCTTCATCCAGGTGATCTTCGCCCTGCATTACGCCCATGACTTCTACCGCGACCTACGGGGCGGCGGCCACGCCGGCGGCCTGACCTTCCCCGGCACCGAAACTCCGGACTACCTGGATTTCCTGTATTTCGCCTGCGTCATCGGCACCTCGGGCCAGACCGCCGACGTCTCGTTCACCGGCAGCCACCTACGCCGAATCGGCCTGCTCCACTGCGTCCTGGCCTACTTCTTCAACGCCACTCTGCTGGCCCTGACCATCAACCTGGCGGCTAGCCTGCTATGACGACAGCGAGGGAATTGGCGTACCCGGCGTGATTCGAACACGCGACCGTCCGCTTAGAAGGCGGATGCTCTTCCGACTGAGCTACGGGTACAGTTCCTGGGATCCGGCGACGGCGGCGGACCATAGCTGGCCGATGGCGAATGCACGCACAGACGGCAGGCTGCCGCCATGACCCGTCCACTTCTGATTGTCGGCGGTGCCCCCCGGGTGGCCGTGGATGCGGTCCGCTTCCTGAGCGTGAAGGCCAGCGGCGATACCGCCGTGGCCCTGGCGGAAGGGCTGAAACGCGCTGGCCTAGGGGCGGAGTTGCTCCTGGGAATCCTGGCCCGGCCTGGGGTGGCGGCGGCCCGGCGCTATGACGGGCGGGACGACCTGGAAGCCGCCTTGCGGACCTGGCTGGGGCAGCATCCGAACGGGGTGGTGGTGCTCAGCGCCGCCATCAACGACTACCAGGTGGCTGGCGTGGAACGCCGGGTGGGGGATGCGGTCACGGGGTTTGCGCCCGGGGAAAAAGTCCCTTCCGGCGGCAATGAGGTGATCATCCGCCTGCGCCCCGCGGGCAAGGTCATCGATCAACTGGCGGCCTGGGGCCACCGGGGGCCGCTGGTGGGCTTCAAGTACGAGGACGCCGCCACGGTGGTGGCCAGTGCCCAGGCCCTGCAGCGCCGCTGCGGGGCCTCCCTAGTGGTCGCCAACAGCCTCTGCGGGACGCTGCAGGCCCTGGTCCAAGCCAATGGAGTGGAACAGTTTGCTGACCGGAAGTCGCTCCTGGCCGGACTGCTTGCCCAAGTCGCGGGACTGGCCCGGGCTTAAGCGCCGTCCCGGGCCACCGATACTGCCCCCGGCAGTTCCCTCGGAGGCCCCATGGATGATATCCGCACCGCCCAGGAACGCTTGGAGCTGGCCGAACGGCGCCTGGCTGCCCTGCAAGAAGAAGGCATCGACACCGCCGGCCTGACCAGCCAACTCGGGTTCGCCCGGCGCTGCTTGGAGGATGGCCGCCCCGGTGAGGTGCTGGCCATCTGCGAAGAACTGCTGAGCACCGCCCGGCGGCTGTCGGAACAAGGGGACCAGCGGGATTCCCGGCCGGTCCGCCTGGTGAAGAGCGACCGCTTCCCCAAGAGCGCGAGTCCGCTGGTGGATTCCGGCCTGGCGGCGGCGTTGAATGCCGCCACCGAAGCCGCCGCCGCGGGCAATCCCGCCAGTGCCACCGCCCTGCCCTCGCCCCAGGTCAGCCTGAACGCCGCGGCCCTCACCGAGGAGGTCCGCAAGCAGGTCACGAAGACCACCAGCGAGAGCCATCCCAAGACCATCACCACCTCCCAACTGCGGGAGTTCGTCGTCCAGTCGGTGCAGAAGGCCCTGGCGGACCACAGCGGCGAGGAGCAACGGATCGATGCCCGGCTGGCCGCCGCCCTGGCCACCCAGGTGCAGCCGACCCTCACCACCCTCCAAGAGCGCCTGGACCAGCTGGTCGCCCATCCCGCCGCACCCGCCCACTGGGACGAGGCCAAGGTCGCCACCCTGGTGGAGCGCCTGGTGGGCCCCCTGCTGTCGGACCTGGAGCGTCGCCTGGAAATGCGGCTGGCCCCCCAGCCACCGTTGGATCCGACGCCGATGGTGAAAGCCGCCATCGCCCCGCTCAATGCCCGACTGGACCAGCTAGATGCCGCCATCGCCGGCATCCCCGCGCCCCAGACCCCGGCGGATCCCGCGCCCCTGATCACCGCCGCGGTCGAACCCCTTCATGGCCGCCTGGACCGCTTGGATGCCGCCATCGCCGACCTGCCGGCACCCGCTATCCCGGTGGATCCTGCGCCACTCCTCGCCGAAGCCCTGGCCCCCCTGGGGGAACGCCTGGCCCAGATCGACCGGGCTGTGGCCCCCCTGGGGCAGCGTCTGGACACGTTGGAAACCGTGGCCGGCGAGCACCACCAGGTCCTCCTGGCCGCCGCCGCCCAGGCCCTGCGGGCAGAACAGGCCGCTAGCGCCGTGCGGGACCTGGATCTCCAGGCGGTGGTCGCCGGCGCGGTCGAGAAATCCCTGGCCGCCCTCCACGAAGAACTGCTGCACCTAAGCAAACCGGCCCCCGCCACCCCGGCCCCGGCAGCGATCCCCGTCGAACTCATCGACGGGCTGAAACAGGAACTGGCCCGGGACCTGCGGGCAGACCTCGACTGGCAGGTCGAAGCCATGGCCGCAGAAAAAGGTTGGATCACCCTGGGGGACATGAAATCCGAGGTGAAGCGCCAGCAGAGCGGCGGAACCGCCGGAGGGGTCACCCCCCCGGGGTTCGCTCGTCTGGAGGCCGCCCTGGTGGAGTTCGTCAACCAGACCCAGAACCAGCAGCAGAAATTCCTCGAACTGCTCAGCCGGGAGGTCGAACAACGCACCGCCATCGTCGACAGCAAGGCCCTGTCGAGTTTGCGCCCCCGCGCCGCCAATGGGGGGAATACCGCCATCCCCGCCGCCGCCGAGGCAGACCCCTTCCCGACCTTCGTCGAGGAATCCTCCCCCACAGACGAACAGCGTCAGGTCAGCCCCACAGAAACCCTGCGCACCGAGCGGGCCGCCAATGCCACCCTGCCCTTGGAGGTGGTCGCTCCGGTGGAGGCCGAATTGGATGCCCTGTCCATCAGTTCCATGCAGCGGGTGATCAACGATCAGACCGAGACCGTGCCCTCATCCACTGGCACAACGTTGCGTTTCAGCACGGAAAAACTTCCCCACACCGACCACATCCCCGAGCCCCAGACTCGCACCGCCCTTCGCCCCGCCGAATCGTTGGGTGACGACGATCAGCTCCACACCACCGTCAGCTTGAATGCCATACCTGAATCGGCTCTGGACACCGAGGTGATGACCGACCTGAGTCCGATTTCAGATCCCAGCCTGGCGGCAGCCACCACCGAGGTCCCAGCCTCGATTTCTGCCTCCCATCGGATCCCTTGGCTGGAACAGCTCGCGAATGACGGCGAAATCGAGCCCTCGGGTGAACCCCTGACCAAGGAGACCATCCGCACCAAGCGGACGATGAGCAACCTGGCCGCGGAGAATAGGGACACGGAAACCGCCGTGATTTCCCAGGCTTCCACCATCAAATTACCGCGGCCCGCCACCGCCACCAAGACCGTCGAGATCACCGAGGAACGCTCCCCGTCCGACCAAACCCCCGCCGAGCCCCGGGGCTTCGAAGCCGCCCTCCGTCTGCTGGTGGATGATGAAGTGCGCCGGCGGGTCCCCGAGACCGTGGGCGCCGCCGTCCAGGAAGCCATCGCTGCCGCCTTGGCGGCCCAGGAACAACGCTGGCAAGCCACCCTGGAGACCCGCCTGGCGGAACTGCCGGCCGCCGCCCCCACTCCGGTCAACGATCCTTCGGCGGCGGTCACCGCCCTGGCTGAAGCCTTGGGCCGACACCAGGCCGGCGGCTCGGCAGGGGTCTCCGCCAGCGAACTGGCCACCCAGTTACGCACCCCGGCGGCCCGCCAAGCGATCCTCGCCGTCGTCGCCACCGAGGCGGTGGAGAACCCAGGGGCCCTGGCGGAGCTCACGGGGTTGCGGGCTTTCCTCCGGCGGGAGGTGCAGCACGCTAGCGAGATAGCCGCGCGCCGGCAGGCCGAAGCAGCCACCGTCCTCACCGAAGCCCCGTAGCGGTCCCATGCGGGCCGCCTTCCTCCAAGGCCACATGCCCCTGCCCAGCGCCCTTCCCGTCGCCGCCTTGGCCGCCATCGCCGACAGCAGCCTGGATGGCTGGGCCTGGTTCAACGCCCAGGACCGCCTGGGGTGGGCCAATCCCCGATTCCACCTGTGGATGGGGGACCCGAACCCGGGAATCCCCCGGATTCAACTGATTGGGCAACTGGGTTCGGTCAACAGCGAGCTGGCCCACCTGGGTCCTGGCCACCAGATGGTGTTGGTGATTGCCAGCCGACTCTTGGAATGTTCGGTCATCAACGCCGGGGATGGTCTGGCGTGGATGCTCCGGGATATCAGCGCCGAATTACGGCTCCTCGCCCAGCTGGCCGAGGAAGCCAGCCTCCTGGCCCACGGGGTGGATGCCTTTTTCATCATCGACCGCAATGGGATGATCCGTTATGCCAATGCCGTGGCCGAAGCCGAACGGGGTGCACCCCTGGGCGGCTTGGTGGGCCGCAACCTGGCCAACCTGGAACGTCTGTGCACCGGTTCATACCAAGATCCCAAGCCCCAGGACCAGGCGGCCCTGACCCTGCGTCTGGGCCAGATTGCCAGCTCCGGCTCGCCATTGCGCTATCCCGCCCTCCACGCCCGCCTGGATGGCACTGAAATCCCGGTGGACTGCGCCCTGCGCCCCCACCGCCTGCGCAACGAGTCCGTCCTGCTCCTCAATGCCCGGGACGATTCCCCCCGCCTGATGCACCTCCAGGCCCTGATCAAGGCCAAGGGGGAGGCCGAGACCGCCAATCGGGCAAAATCCGCCTTCCTGGCCATCACCAGCCATGAGCTGCGCACGCCTCTGACCGGCATCATCGGCTTTTGCGAACTCCTTCAGTTGGAGGTCGGCACCGCCCCTTTGGCGATCCGGGAAGCCAGCCTGGGGTACCTCAAACTCATCGCGGAATCGTCGTCATCCCTGCTGGTGATCATCAACGACATCATGGACTTGGCGAAGATCGAATCCCGGACCCTGGAAATCCGGCCAGGAATCGTCGATCCACTGCATCAGCTCAAGATTTGTGAAACCCTATGGCAGGAACGGTCCCATGCCAAAGGCCTCAAGCTGGTCCTGCGCCCGCCCTCTGGCACCCACCAGATGATCAGCACCGACGCCCAGCGCCTGCGCCAAATCCTGGAGAACCTGATTTCAAATGCGGTGAAGTTCACCACCTCCGGCCGGGTGGAGATCAGCTGCACCCACTTGGCCGACGCCGTGGAATTCACCGTCGCCGACACCGGGCCGGGGATCCCCGCGGAAAACCAGGAAAGTATCTTCAAAGCCTTTTGGCAATCCGCCGACCACCACACCCGGGCCCAGGGGGGCACCGGGCTGGGCCTGTATTTCTGCGCCAGCGTCGCTGGCTTGCTGGGGGGCAAGGTATGGCTCGCCCACAGCTCGGCGGCCGGCAGTGTGTTCAAATTGTACCTGCCCCGGGCGTCCACGCCCCGGCCGAGTGCCCGGTTGTTGAAGAGTGATCAGTGGATCAGAACCGCTGACGGCGGGTTGAAACCACTGCGCTAGTCGGGTTGCGGAACGGGGCTTGCGCTCCTGTACTCCCCGCCGTGGGCTCTCGCCCCTGAATCCGCACCACCCGAACGGGGCGGCGCCCCGAATCCGTCATGCAGTCTTAACACGATGACCTAGGTTCGCGGGCCAAGACGAACGGCTTGCCCCCAGGGCGGGTCCACTACCGTATTCCAAGTTTTTGCCCAGACGTCTCCCGAGAGAGCCCCATGCCCAAGCGCACCGACCTGAAGTCCATCCTCCTCATCGGCTCCGGCCCGATCATCATCGGCCAGGCGTGCGAGTTCGACTACAGCGGCACCCAGGCTTGCAAAGCATTGCGGGAAGAAGGCTTCCGCATCATCCTGGTGAACAGCAATCCGGCCACGATCATGACCGATCCGGAGATGGCCGATGCGACCTACATCGAGCCGATCACCCCGGCGGCGGTGCGCAAGATCATCGCCAAGGAACGCCCCGATGCGATCCTGCCCACCCTGGGTGGCCAGACCGCCCTGAACACCGCCATGGCCCTCCACGAGGACGGCACCCTGGCGGAGTTCAACTGCTTGATGCTGGGTGCCACCCCGGAAGTGATCCGCCGCGCTGAATCCCGCGAGGAATTCGCCGCGGTGATCGCCGGCCTGGGCCTGGGCATGGCCAAGGCTTACAAAGCCACGACCTGGACCGAGGCCCAGGAAGCTGC
>CANIXE010000093.1 GCA_947470885.1 Planctomycetota bacterium | reverse complement strand
TCGGTGGCGATGATCCCGAAGGTCAGTTCGGTGAGATCGGCGGCGTGGACAGCCACGGCGCTGGCGATGGACAACGAGATGGCGATGAGGGTGCGGATCATGGGGACTCCTGGAAGGACGTGGATTCAGGCAAATTGGGGCGTGAAATGGGAGGGGGCCGGGGTGGGTGCAGCGGCTTCGTCGGTCCGCACCTCCGGCGGAACCGGTTCGGAATCCAAGGTATTGGCGTAGATGGACGCCAGATGTTGATCCGACAATTCCTCCACCGGGCCGTCGAACACCACCCGGCCATGGCGCAGGGCCACTGCTCGACGGCAGTATTTCCGGGCGTAATCCACCTGGTGCAGGGAAACCACCACGGTGGCTTTGTCCTCCCGATTGAGGGCGGCGAGATGCTCCATCACCCGGCGGGCGGCGTTGGGGTCCAGGGAGGCGATGGGTTCGTCGGCGAGGATCGTCCGCGCTCCCTGGAGCATGGCCCGGGCGATGGCCACCCGCTGCTGCTGGCCGCCGGACAGGCTGCCCGCCCGTTGGCCGGCCTTGTCGGCGACCCCGACCCGAGCCAGGCAGCGCATCGCCGCCTCGCGCTCGGCCCGGGGATAGATGCCACTGAGGGTCCGCCACATCGGGTGGCGATGGATCGCCCCGGCCAGGACGTTGCCCAGGACATCCATCCGCTCCACCAAGTTGAATTGCTGGAAGATGAAACCGATGCCCTGGCGGGCCTTGCGGACCTGCCGGGCCAGCCGGCCATTGTCCTGCACCGTGTGCTGGTCGACCCGGATGGTGCCGGTGCCCAGATCGCCGGTGACTAGGCCAGCGCAGTGACGCAGCAGGGTGCTTTTACCCGAGCCGCTGGGACCGATGAGGGCGACCATTTCACCATCGGCGATGGCCAGATCGATGCCATCCAGGGCAAGGCAGGTCTGGCCGTGGCGTCGGAACAGCTTGGTCAGTCTGCTGACGGAGATCGGCATGGGGAAGAGGTTCCACGGAATTGCGAAGAGAGTGCGAACGTCAGGAAAAGGACAGGGCGCTGTGCTGAAGGGAACCGTTCGCCATTTCTTCACCTCCCCTTCACCGGTCCGGAGGGAATGCGCCATCAATGCGAGCCCAGGAATCTGCTTCTCCACTCCAGTTGCGCCGCGCCACGGCCGCCGACCGCCCGGTGGTGATGGCGATGATGCGCCATCTTTCCCCGGAACTGCCGCCGATGTCCGAGGACGCCCAGGTGGCCCTTTGGCAAGAAGTCGCCGCCAATCCGGCAATCACCGTGTGGCTGGTGGAAGAAGCCGGGATTCCCCTGGGGTCCTACACCCTGGTGATCATCCCCGGCCTGTGCCACGGTGGGGCCGCCGGATCCCTGGTGGAAAGTGTGGTGGTGCTGCCGGAGGCCCGCAACCGGGGCATCGGCGAATTGATGATGCGCCACGCCGTGGCCACCGCGACCGCCGCCGGCTGTTACAAGCTGGCCCTGTCCAGCAATAAGCGCCGGCTGGATGCCCACCGCTTCTATCGTCGTCTGGGCTTCAACGCCCACGGCATCTCCTTTCGCCTTGAACTGTCCCATGGGTGACGCGGATTTGGGCCTGGTGCCCCGTGCCGAACTGTGCGCCTTGGCGGAACACCTGCTGATCGGGCGGACCATCGAACACCTGATCATCCCCCAACGGGGTCTGTGGCTGATGGAAATGATCGAACCGGTCCACGGCGACCATTATTTTCTGGGGGAGGTCCCCGCAGCCCAGGCCTGCGTGGAAGTGCGGGATCCCGCCCTGGGCGCGGTCAAGGGCGGGGCGGTGTTACTGCAGGCGGACCGGGAACAGGCGGTGGCGGCGGCGGTCTGCGATGCGGTGCGTCGGGCCGGCTGGCCGGGCACTGAGGAAGTCGACGCACTCCTGGCCCGGGGTGCCGCCCACAGAGCCATCGCCGAATCCGCCCGCCAGGCGATCCTCGACCGCACCCGGGTGGATTTCCGGGAATTGTCCCAGGAGGGCGGATGATCGCCCTCGACCATCCCTGGCTGGCCGACGGTCAGCGGGTCGTGTTTCGCACCGTGTTGGAGGCCTGGGCCCGGCCGGGTTGCGTCGTCAACCTGGGCCCGTGGACCGGTGGCGGTTCACCGGCGCTCACCGTGTTGGCCGCCCTCTGCGATGCCGGCACCACGTTCTGCGATCTGCATCACCAACTGTCCAAGGGTGAGCGCGGGCGCCTGGGGGCGTTGGCGGCTCCGGCGGAGGAGGCCGCCTTCGTTCTCGCTGACGCCAGCATGGATCCCGGGGATCTCACCCTGGCCCGGGGCACGTTGCTGGCCCCGGAAAAAGGCGCGACCCTGGTCCTGGCGAACGTCGCCATCGGCAACGGTTCCGAACAGATCCTCAGCGGTCCCGGGATCGACGGCCACGTGGACCTGCGCCTGGGCGGGATCCATCCCCAGTGGTGGACTGCTCGCGAACGTTGGTGCGAATTCCCCTTGGGTGTGGATCTGGTGTTCTGCTCGGGCAGCCGCGCCGTCTGTCTGCCCCGTCATACCCGGATCGGAGCCTGAGATGGGCTATGTCGCCATGCGCGGCGGTGAACACGCCATCGCCGAAGCCCTGAACGCCCTGGACCTGCTCCGCGCTGGAGCCACGGATCCCGGCGCTGATCCCGGCGAGGCCCTGACCATCGCCGCGATCCGCCACCAGTTGCGCCTGCTCACCGATCGGGTGATGGGCGAAGGCGGCTTGTACGCCCCGGATCTGGCGGCCCTGGCGATCAAGCAGGCCCACGGCGATCCGTTGGAGGCAGCGTTCATCCTCCGGGCCCACCGCAGCAACCTGCCCCGGCTGGGCACCAGCCCGGTTCACCACGGCGGCGAGTTGCGCCTAATCCGGCGGATTTCCGCGGCCTTCAAGGAAATCCCCGGCGGCCAGCGCCTGGGTCCCGGCACGGATTATCTGCAACGGCTATTTCGCCTGGACCTGCTGAACGAGGATCCCCAGGCGGTCCGCGCCGCAGTGGCCCGGATCCTGGGGGATGAGATTCAGACGAAAATTCCGGCGATGGAATTCCCCGGCGTGGTCGCGGGATTGCGTCAGGAAGGCCTGCTGCCGCCGTCCCGCCCGGCCCAGGCCGCCATCGACATCACCCGGGAGCCCCTGGCCCTGCCGGTGCCCCGGCCCGCCCGCCTGGCCCACCTCGTCCGGGGCGAAACCGGCGGCATCCTGGCCATGGCTTATTCCACCATGCGGGGCTACGGCTACCTCCATCCCACGGTGGCGGAATTGCGGGTGGGCTATCTGCCCGTGCGTCTGCCCCATCCGTTGACCGGCGAATTGGTGGAGGCCGGCGAGATGCTCATCACCGAATGCGAAATCGTCGCCACCCATGGCGGCGGACCCGGCAAAGGCGGCGCTGCAGGAAAAGAAGGGGGCCAGCCCCGGCTGCTGTTGGGCTACGGTGCCTGCGTCGGCCACAACGAGGTCAAGGCCATCGCCATGGCGATGTGCGATCGGGCGATGCTCAACGGCGACGAACGGGGCCCGGCCCAGCCCGCCGAAGATCCGGAATTTGTCATCGCCCTGGTTGACGGCATCGAATCCATGGGCTTCTGCTCCCATTACAAACTGCCCCACTACGTCACCTTCCAGGCGGATCTGGAAAATCTCCGCCAGGCGGCTCACCGCGCCAAAGGTGCCCTATGAACCAGGGGTTCGGCTTTCTGGATGATCTGGCGGTTCGGGAGATCCGCCGGGGTCTGTTGAAAGCCCTGGCCATTCCCGGCTACCAGGTGCCCTACGCCAGCCGGGAAATGCCCGTGGCCCGGGGCTTCGGCACCGGCGGTCTGCAGATCTCCCTGGCCATCGCCCTGCCCCGGGACCGCCTGAAGGTCATCGACCAGGGCGCGGACGATTCGGTGAATGCGGTGGCCCTCCGCCGGTTCATCGAAGCTTCCTGCCCCGGCCTGGAAACCACCACCCGGACGGTGGAGGCGACCCTGATCCAGACCCGCCACCGCATTCCCGAGCAGCCGTTGTCGCCGGGCCAGGTGATGGTCTACCAGGTGCCGTACCCGGATCCGCTGCAGATCGTGGAACCCAGCGAATCCCGGCGCCGGCGCTGCCACGCCCACGGCGATTACGCCCGGTTGTGGGTCCGTCTCTACGAAGACATGGTCCGCTTCAATGAAGTGGCCATCAGCAATCGTTATCCTGCCCGGGTCGCTGGTCGGTATGTCATCGACCCGTCGCCCATTCCCCGATTCGATGTGCTGAAGCTCCACCAAAGCCCGGTGGCCCACCTGTTCGGCGCCGGACGTGAGAAGAAGCTCTACGCCGTCCCTCCCTACACCGACGTGGAGCCCCTGGCCTTCAGTGACGTCCCGTTTGCCGTTGAACCATTCCGCGATGCCACCGGGGCCAGGCGCACCTGCGCCCGCTGCGGCGCTGCGGACACCTACCTGGATGAACTGCCCCAGGTGGGCGCCGCCTCCCGCTGGCAGTGCAACGACCTGGACCGCTGCGCCGAGCGGCTGGGCTACCCTGGGGATTCCGACCATGATGAACACCACGCCGGTCCTTGAGGTCCGCAACCTCACCCGCATCCATGGCCGGGGTTGCGACCTCTGCCGCACCTCCACCGGCGACGCCGCCGGCACCAACACCTGCCCCCACTGCGGCAGCGTGGTGGCCATCGCCGACGTGTCATTCGACCTCTGGCCCGGGGAAATCCTCGGTTTGATGGGGGAAAGCGGCAGCGGCAAAAGCAGCGTTGTCCGCCTGCTTCATCTGGATGATCGGCCCACCGCCGGCACCGCCCGCTTCCAGGAAGCCCCCGGGTTTAGCCACGACCTGGCCGCCATCGACGAGGCGGTGGCCCGCCGCCTGCGGGACACCCGCTTCGGGATGGTCCACCAGAATCCCCACCTGGGCCTGAACTTCGGGGTGAGCGCGGGCGGCAACATCGCCGAGCGCCTGCTGTGCGCCGGGGAACGCAGTTACGCGGCGATCCGCGCCCTGGCCGGCGGCCTCCTGGTGCGCACGGAAATTCCCCGCCACCGGATGGACCATCAGCCCGGAGCTTTCAGCGGCGGCATGCAGCAGCGCCTGCAGATCGCCCGGGCCATCGCCCCGTCCCCGGGCCTGCTGTTTCTGGACGAAGTCACCACTGGCCTCGACCTGTCGGTGCAGGCCCGGATCCTTGACTTGATCCTGGAACTCCAGCGGGAACTGGGTGCGGCGATGATCGTGGTCTCCCACGATCTCGGGGTGATCCGCCTGCTGGCCCAGCGCACGTTGGTGCTCCGCCATGGCCGAGTGGTGGAAGCGGGCCTCACCGACCAGATCCTGGAGGATCCCCAACATCCCTACACCCAGCAGTTAGTGGGGGCGGCGTTGTGACTGGGTCATGCGTATTGACGGTTGAGGACTTGGCCAAGCACTTCGTCCTCCATCAGCAGGGCCGGTCCATCCCCGGGATCCGGGGCGTGTCGTTCACGGTATCCGCAGGAAGAGTCACCGCCCTCGCCGGCCCCAGCGGCGCGGGGAAAAGCTCGATCCTCAAGTGCATCCATCGCACCTACCTGCCCGAGGCCGGGCGCATCCTCCTGGATGGCCACGCCGGGATGGTGGATCTGGCCCATTGCGAGGAACGGGAGGTCCTGCTGGCCCGCCGGCATGACCTGGGTTTCGTCACCCAGTTCCTCCACTGCCTGCCCCGTCAGCCTGCGGTGGACGTGGTGGCCGCGCCGTTGGTGGTGCGCGGGGTAGGCTCGACAGAAGCCCGGGAACGGGCCGTGCTGGCCCTGCGCCGTCTGGATCTGCCGGAACGGTTGTGGGACCTGCCCCCGGCGACGTTCAGTGGCGGCGAGCGCCAGCGGGTGAATCTGGCCCGGGGCCTGGTGGCCCGTCCCCGGTTGTTGTTGCTGGACGAACCCACCGCCAGCCTGGATCCCCAGGCCACGGACAAAGCCATCGAAGCCATCGCCGGTTTAGCCGGTGAGGGCGTGGCGATCCTCGCCATTTTCCACGATCCGGACCTGATCGACCGGCTGGCCCAGGACGTGGTTCGCCTGACCCGCCCCGAGGAAGCCCCATGCGCCGCCTGATCACCCATTGCACGTTGGTGACGCCAGAAGCGGTGATCTCTGATGCTTCTCTGCTGGTGGAGGACGGAGTGATCACCGCCCTCTGTCCAGTTGCTCCGACTTACGACAACGAACTGGACGCCCACGGAGCCCTTTGCCTGCCGGGTCTGGTGGATCTCCACTGCGATGCCCTGGAAAAAGAGGTGGAGCCCCGGCCCCGGGTGGCCTTTGCCCACGATCTGGCCCTGGCCAGCAGTGACCGGCGGAACCTCAATGCCGGGATCACCACGGTCTACCACGCGGTGAGCTTCGCCGGGGGCGAATGGGGCGTGCGGGACAACCGCACGGCGGCGAAAGTCGTGGAGGCAGTCCGCGCCTTCCGCGGACTGGTGGACCACCGGGTCCACGCCCGCTACGAAATCACCGATCCCGAAGCGGGACCGGCGGTGGAGGCCCTGATCCAGGCCGGCGTCTGCGATCTGGTGTCGTTCATGGACCATTCCCCCGGCCAGGGCCAGTTCCGGGATCTGGCGGCCTACGTCGCCTACATGGTCCGCACCTACCACACCTCCGAGGCCGAGGCCATCCGCTTGGGGGAAGCGAAAGTTGCCGCCCGGCTGGCCGCCGCCGGCGGGATGGAACGCCTCGCCGCCGCGGCCCGCGCCCACGGCGTTGCCCTGGCCAGCCACGACGACGACACCCCGGAAAAAGTCGCGGCGATGGCGGCACTGGGGGTGACCATCAGCGAATTTCCCATCGGCCTGGATGCCGCCCGGGCCGCGGTGGCGGCGGGAATGGTGACCTTGATGGGCGCACCGAATGTGGTCCGGGGTGGTTCCACCTCCGGCAATGTCAAAGCCCTGGATGTGATCCTCGCCGGGGCCTGCACCGGCCTGTGCGCCGACTACCATCCGCCAAGCTTGCTCCAGGCAATTCTCGCCCTGCCGGACCACGGCTTGTCCCTGCCGGCGGCGATCCGCCTGGCCACCCGGGATCCGGCCCTGGCCGCCGGCCTGGCCGACCGGGGAGCGATCCTCCCCGGAATGCGGGCGGACCTGTTGCTGGTGCGGACCGGCCAGGGCCCCGCCCGGGTGGAAACCGTTCTGGTGGCCGGGCGGGTGGTCCTGGACACGGTGGACCGGGCCTTCGCCCGGGGCGCGGCATGCGCCTGACGGTTCTTGGTTCCGGCGATGCCAGCGGCATCCCCCGGGCCGACTGCATGGATCCCGCCTGCGCCTGCGCCCGGGCCCACAACCGCACGGGGCCCTCCCGCCGGAATTCCTGCGCCCTGGTGACGGCGGAGGAATATTCAATTGCCATCGACACTGGCCTGGGTCGGCAGGATTGCGCTGGATTGCTGTTGACCCATTACCATCCGGATCATGCGGGATTCATCGAGGAATTCTCGGGAATTTCAGCGTGGGGTCCCGACGATGGTCTCTCTGAAAACCCCGTGGGCGAACCAGGCGTAGATTACTTTCCCCGACCCACATCTGTCCGGGTGGTGGCCCCGTTCGTCACCCTCGACATTGGCCCGTTCCGCTGCACTCCATTGCCCCTGAACCACCCCATCCCGGTCCTGGGCTGGGTGGTGGAATGGGCCGGCCGACGCCTGGCCTGGCTGACGGACACCTACGGCATTCCCGCCCCGAGCCTGGCCTGGCTGGCCGCCCATCCCTGCGACCTCATCGCCCTGGACACCACCTTTGCCCCGGGCGTCGTCCGCGCCCCGCTGCGGGGCCACGGCGATATTGCCACCAGCCTGGCGGCCCTGGCTGCCGCGGCCCCCGGCCGGGGATTGCTGATCCATATCGGCCACGGGCTGCAGACCTGGCTGGATGCGGGGGGCGTGGAATTGCCGGCGCATATTGCCGTGGCAGAGGATGGGCAGGTGGTGGAGGTTTTGGGGAGGGGGTG
>CANIXE010000092.1 GCA_947470885.1 Planctomycetota bacterium | reverse complement strand
GGGCAGGGCGTTGTAGATGCTGGCGCGGATGCCGCCCACGGTGCGGTAGCCCTTGAGGGCGACCATGCCCTGCTTGGCGGCCAGCTTCACGAACTCGTCGGTCTTTTCCTCGGTGGGCAGGCGGAAGGTGACGTTCATATGGCTGCGCTGTTCCTTCACCGCCACGGTGCCGGTGTAGTAGCCGCCGGAGTTGTCCACGGCATCGTAGATCAGCTTGGCCTTGGCGGCGTTGACCTGTTCCATGGCCGCCAGGCCGCCCTGGCGCTCCAGCCAGCGGAACACTTCCAGCAGGATGTAGATGCTGAACGTGGGCGGGGTATTGATCATCGACTTGGCTTCAGCCTGGGCCTTGAAGTTGAACAGCTTGGGCAGGCCCTTTTCCGGGATGCGGCTGTACAGGTCCTTGCGGACGATGGCCAGGACCAGGCCCGAGGGGCCGAGGTTCTTCTGGGCGCCGCCGTAGAGCACGCCGATGTCCTGCACCGGGTGGGGGCGGGCCATGAATTCCGACGAGGCGTCGACGATCAGGGTGTGATGCTTGGGCAGGTTCACCAGGCGGTGGCCGTGGACGGTCTCGTTGGAGCAGACGTGGAGGTAGGCGGCCTCGGGGTCCAGCTTCCAGGTGCCTTCCGCCGGGCTCTGGTCGAAGTTGGACGCTTCGCTGGTGGCGATGATGTTGTGCTTCTGGCCGATTTCCTTGGCCGCGCCGGCGGCTTTCTTCGACCATTCGCCGCCCACCAGGTAGTCGGCGCTCTTGCCCACCGCGAAGTTTTGGGGCAGGGTGGTGAACAGCTGGGTGGCGCCGCCCTGGAGGAACAGGACGTCGTGGGTGTCGCCGATGCCCAGGAGGGACTTGGCCCGGGCGATGGCCTCATCCACCACACCGTCGAATTCCTTGCCCCGGTGGCTGCATTCGGCGATGCCGAACCCCTTGCCACCGAAATCGACGAGGGCCTTGGCCGAGGCCTCCAGGACCTCCAGCGGCAACATGGCAGGACCGGCAGAGAAATTGAAGACGCGGGACATGACTACTCCTGGGTTGGGGGGCATGGTGGCCCGAACCCGGAAGGCGCGAGGGAAACCCTGCAGGCATGCGCGGAGGGCCGGGCAAGGCTCCTCCGGTCCATTCCGCAAATGCATAGATGCGTCGACTGCCCGACCTTTTACCGTGGACCCACGGAGAACGGGCATGGCCAAGCACAGCACCAAGAGCCGGGCCAAGTCCCGCACCCCCACCCGGTCGAGCACGACCAAGGCCCGGGAGGAGGTGATGCGGGAACTCGCCCTGGAACGTTTCCAGGAGGAGAAGCCCCAGATGTGGCTGCAATCCCAGCGCATCGGCAAGCTGGTGGACATCCAGAACCAGCTGGATGGCGACCAGTTCCCGGAGGGCAGCTGTTTCCTGCATACGACCACCGGGGGCACGAATGCCTTCTGTGTCCGCCGGATCACCGGCATCGACCTGGACACCTGCCAGGTGACCCTGGAAATCCACGGCGATGAGGAGTTGGAGGGCGGAATCGTGGTCCTGCCCCTGGAAAGCATCGAATGGTTCGGCTTCCCCTCGAAGGCGGTGCCCATCGGCATCCATTTCCAGGGCTTCACCCGCAACCACGACGATACGAAAAAGCCCGAGGCGTCCGAAGACGCCCCGGGCTGACTGCCAGCCGTCAGGGATCAGCCGCGGATCAGGCCGGTGAGTTCCTGAAGGACTGAGTCGGTGGTCTGGATGACCCGGCTGTTCACCTGGAAGCCGCGCTGGGCGGTGATCAGCTTGGTGAATTCCCCGGCGATATCGACATTCGAACCTTCCAGGGCACCGGAGGTGATCGTCCCTGCGCCGCCCTCACCAGCGACCCGAGCCAGGGCTTCGCCGGAGTTGGCAGACACCTGCCAGAGATTCTGTCCGGCGGAGATCAGACCGGCAGCGTTGCGGAAGGTAGCGACTTCCAGCTGGTACATGTCCCGGGATTTACCGTTGGTGTACAGACCGGTGATCTTCCCGGACGAACTGACCGACATGGTGTCGAGGACGCCGGAGGAGAAGCCGTCTTGTTCCGTGGCCGCCGCCGTCGAGGGCGAACCGAAGCCGGTCAGACCGGTGGTCGTGCCGCTGCCACCGAAATCCATGGTCAAGGTCGCCGATCCAGTGGCCGCCCATTGAATGCCCACCGTGTTGTCCGCAGGCACACCCTTGTACTGGGTGGGATTCGAGAGGACGCCCCCGTGGACCGTGGAGCCCAGCTTGCCGTTGCCGACATAGCGGCCCTTCTCGTCGAATTCGATGCCGGTAATCAATGGATCGGTGAACGTGCCTTCCTTGGCGCTGATGTTGTACATTACGTCCCAGCTATTGAAGCGCAGGGTCTTGCCCCCGGATACCTCGGAGCGAGTGCCGGTGCGGAAGAACCGGGCCTCCAGGGTGTGGGCGCCACCGACGCTGTCATAGACCTGGATGCTGGTGGTGACCTTTTCCGGAACGAAGCGCATCCGGTACCAGTCCATGGTGGCGTTGGTGCCCTGGTCATAGACCCAGGCATTGACGTCCACCTGGCTGCCCTCCTGGAAGAAATCGGCCACGCCGTCTGGGGTGGAGGTTGAGCCATTTTCCGCAGAATAACGGTCTGAGGTCAGGTTTCCGGTGCTGCTGTCCTGGTAGATCTTGGTGGACACACTCATGGTTTCCGGCGTGCCGCCACCCAGATCCATGGTCCCATACATCTCATAGGACACCACATCACCGGCCTTCACATGGGGCAGGCTGGCGAGGCTGAAGGTATTGTTGCCGACCACGGGAGGCGTGGCCAAGGGATCGGGGACAACATAAGTGCCCGGAGGCACCGTCAGGAAGCCGACATCCTTGCCGTTGACCTTGACCTTGAGATTGGTGGTGCCAGTAAACGTACCGCCGCCAATGGTGAAGGTCGGCGACAATAGACCGGCATCCGCTTTGTTCACCGTGAACGAACCAATCATCTTGCTGGTGCCCAGATCCGAGCCGGTGTAAGTCGTCGCGCCGGTGCCATCACCAAGATTCCAGGCCGCATTCACATTGCCGACATCCGCCGGATCACCGGCGGCGGTGATGGACAGCGTTGCCCCGGGCTGAACCGGAATGGTATTCCCGAAGTGGATGATGTTGTTGGCGGTGGTGTAGACACCTGCGGGAATCGTAATCTGGTAGCTGGCCGTGCCGTCCGTGGCGGTGACCACCACCGGCGCCGTCAGCGTGCCCGGGGTCACGGTAATGGTGGGATCGATCACCCCAGCGGTGGACGTGGGATCCAAGGTCGTGGTCACGGCCGCGCTCAGAGGACCACCGACCGGCGGAATGACCGTGGGTGTGGGCGTAGTGGTGGGCGAAGCATTATTGGTGATCGGGGCCTTCTCACCCAGGAACACCGAGAATCCGGTGAGGTCGCTGGCGGCGGTGGCCAGCAGACTGCCCGCCTCCACCTTGACCGTGCCCAGGGATTCCGAGCCCTGGGACAGCACCGCGTTCATCTTGTCGGTGAGGTTCTGGACGGTGTTCTGCCAGGGATTCACGGTGAACGAGCCGGCATAGGCCGTGCCGTCGGCCTTGGTGCCGAACATCCACAGGGTCTTGATGTTGTTAGGCGAAGCAGGTTCGATATTTCCGCCGGTGAAGCCCTGGAGGTCCTTGAGAACGGTGGCTTCCGTGGCGGCAGCGCCGGTGGCGGCGTTGATCAGGGGCAGTACCGACTGAACCTTGGTGCCCTGGAGGGCCTTGGCGCTGGAACTGAGATTACCCTGGAACGTGACGTTCAGGCTGCTCTTGGCATCAATCTGCTTGTAGGCGGCAATATCAACATCGCTAATGGCGCCGCTGGCCTGGCCAGTGCTGTCGAAGACCTTGCCCTGGACCTTCAGGCCGGTGCCCAGATCCACCATAGTATCCTTGCTGTCGAAGCCGAAGTTGCCAACCCGGGTGTAGGCCGTGCTGCCATCCAGGTTGGTCACCTGGAAGAAGCCGTTGCCCTGGATGGACAGGTCGAAATTTCTTCCCGTGGATTGCAGCGCGCCTTGGCGCATGTCGATATCCACCGAGCTATTGCGCACGCCCAGGCCGACCTGCCGGGGATTCTGACCACCGGTGGACGAACCAGGAGCCGCACCGCTGCTCTGGGTCTGGGTCAAGGCCGTAGAAAAAGTGATCCGGCTGCTTTTGAACCCAGAGGTACTGATGTTCGCCAGGTTGTTGGCCGTGTTGTCGAGAATCAGCTGATGATTGGTCAGCCCGGTGACGCCGCTGTAAAGGGACCGTTGCATGGCGCTGCTCCTGGTGTTGGGCCGCCCGGCAGGGCGACGTGCTGGGGATTCTTGAAGAAACTAACGCGAGGGCCGTGCCAATATTCATGGACCCCACGAATGGCCTCAGGCCATCAAATCAACCCCGTCGGCACTCATCCGACGTTGGGCCGGAACGGCAATGCTGGGTACCGCAACCGGGGCAGACGTTCCACCTAGACTGAAGACGTTGCGTTCCCGGCCCTGCTGACCACGCCGGTTGGACTGATCCCCGGATTGACGTTGCTGCATCGCCGCCCCACCCCGACCGTCGAAATCCCGCTGGGGAGATCCACCGGTGCGATCATCCGTCTGGACGCTCACCACCGTGCGATCCCCTTGTTGGATATCGCTACGCAATTGGGGCATGAGCCGCTCTAAGGCCTTCTGTACCGCCGGATCTTCGGCCCGGAGAATCACGACCAGGCCACCATCCCGTTCCCGCAGTTCAACCTGGACGGTGCCCAGCTCTGGCGGAGTCAGACGAATCACCAGGGACTTGTCGCCGCCACCGGGGAGGCGATTCAACGCCCGGGACACCTGATGGGCAACGGCTCGTTCCATCGGATTGGGCAGGGGGCTGGGCGGGGGGGCAACCTGCGTTGGTGTGGGCGAAGCCACCCCGGTAGTGGCCTGAAGCCCCATTGCCCCAATCCCACCCACCGGGCTTTGGGAAGCCTCCTCGCTCTGATTGGAGTGCAGAATCGGACCGGCCGCTGGTGCTGCCGGCACGGCAGATTCCTCAGGAATCACGAATTTTCTCCCCTTGCCCGGCAGGCTTGGTTCAGTCGAAGGAGCTGGGATCGACGCCTCGGGAAACGCCGAAACCTGGGAAACCAACGGGGACACGGTGCCCATCGGCACTAGGCGATCAGCAGGACGTGGGGAGGCCATCCCAGGGATCGATTTTGGTATCCCCCCGGCAGCATTCCCCCGGCGCGGTGGTTCAGTCGACAACCGACGCAACGAGGCGAGGGCCTCCTGGATCAGCCCCGTCCGATCCCACTCCGTCACCATGGGCAGGTCCTCTTGCCAAGACTCGCTCAAGCCCGCCCCAGGCAGAACCTGGGAGCTCTGCCCCCCCTGATCCTGCACTTGCTCGGGGATCACGGCCTGACTTGAATCCTGCCCCTCCACCTGGATTTGTGCCACCCCAGTGGGCACTCTCGCTGCCCGCCCCAGCTCAACGGGACGGTTCACCGCAGACGCGGACATCACCTTTGGTTCCTGTCCACCCACCAAACCAGGAGCCCTACTGGCCAATGCCGGGCTTGGGGGGATGGAGGCGAGCGCCTGCTCCCCCTGCACCGGAGGAGGAAGATCCGTTGACGGTCTGTCCTGGGCGGATTCCCCGCCGGACGATTCGGGTAGCTCGGCCATCGGAGTCCCCAGAGCGTTGGGGCGTGGTGCCGCTGGAACAACAGGCATGGGGCGTGATTTCAACGCCGTCTCCCCCGGATTCCGCACCAAAGCTTCCGGGGCGAAATCCGTGACCGGAGCACTTTGGGGCATCCGCCCCTGAGCAGATGATTCATTGGGTGCCGGGGAGGTTACCGGCGTTGCCAAAGGCAATGGCGCTTGTGGTACCGAGGAAGATACCGGCGTTGCCAAAGGCGATGACGCTTGTGGTACCGGGGAGGATACCGGCTTTGCCATAGGCGCTTTTACTTCTGGGAAAATGGACCCTGGAGTACCGGGATCGACAGAAATAGTTAAAGCGCCTGGAGACGATGAATCCGATTGAACCGCTGGAGCCGATGGAGTCGATGGAGTCGATTGAACAGCTGGAGCTGCCTGGTTGGGATACCGAAGATCCTTAGTCGGTGGAAGGGAGGACGGCACGGAGGACGGCACGGAGGACGGCACGGAAGATGGCGGCATCCAGGAAACGCTCGGCTCTGGGACTAACCCGGAGAGCTGACCGGGCACGGGAGCTGCCAGCCCTGGGTCGGGAAGGTCCCTGATCCCCTCCGAAATCCCGGAGGGGTCTTGGGGCCACACCCGAGCCTCAGTTTGGACGGGAGTTCTCGTTGAACGTCCGTCAAGGGCCGACGGCGCCAAGTCCGCCACCGGCGGAACCCCAGAAAATGGCCGGGGAAATGGACCCGAATCCAGATCGGCTTCACCCGTGTCCACCATCGGAACGTCAACGGCCGGCTCGTCATCCCTGGGATGCGCAAATGCCGCCACCGGGGCTGGGTGTTCTTCAGATACCGTATCGTGCAATTTCAGTACGGGTGCTTGGGGCCAGAAAGCCAGAACAGGTGTCGGCGCAGGATCCACGGCGTCGTCTTGGACCGTTGCTTTGGGCTGAGGCTTGGTCTTCCCCAAAATACTTGGACCAGCATCCTCAGAAGTCATAGGCTCAACTGTAATTGTAGCCTGATTCCCCAGATCGACTCCCACGGAAGACGCGGGGACAGGCGGGATCTCCGGTGTTTCAAGAATTGGTAATGAAAGCGGAAGTGGAAGAGTTCCGGCCAGCGGAAGGGACACGATCGTGTCCACCTCCTTGGCCCCCTCCGTTCCGGAGTTCGCCTGAGCGCCATTCGTCAGCGGCGGGCTTCCCGCCGCTAACGGCTCTGATTTCACTGGTTCAATGTCACCCGCATGGGGAGAAGCGACTTCCCGTGGTGGGACTGAACGGAATCCGAACAGTTCCTGTTTGAGAGAGGCGAACCAGGTTGGAATCAGGGCTTTCGCCGCGGAAAAAGTCGGCAGTGATGACAGCAGGGATGGCACTGGTTTACCAGCATCTCCGGCCGCCCCTTCTTCTGGAGCCGAGGGTCGCAATTCAGGATCATCCCCCTGCTGACCCCGCTCTGGCAACAAGCTGGGATTCTGCTGAATGTCCCCCACGTTGACCCTGGGATCGCCCACCGGTGGATTCGGAATTGATTGGGGAAGGATACCGGCCTGGATTTCCGGAATTGGCTCCACTGGCAATGATGTCATCGGCTGCCCATCGGGAGTGTCCTGGACCACCCCGACGGCTTCAGGACCTGAATCGATATCCTCCAGTGCCACAACAGGCTGGGTAACCCGACCGATCAGCCCGGCAAAGGCTCCCGGAGCCGACGGATCACTGGGGAAATTGGCTGCCCCAGAAGTCGGGGCGGCCAGGCTGACGAGGGCGTTGACGTCCATATCAGGGACGAACCACGCACGCCCCGAGCCAATGTATTATCTCCCGTTTTAATCAGGAGGTCTGGGCCGATGCCAACCCAGACAGGACCCCCCGCCGCCGAATCAGGGCAAGGCGTAGGCGGTCAGGGTGCCCTGTCGATCCAGGATCACCAAGGCTGTCCGGCCCCCCAGATCCACCAACACGGGGGGCACTGCCGGGGCCACTGGGGGGAGCAACCGCCAAAGCATTTGCCCGTCGCTCCGCCGACGTACCGAGATGCACCCCTGGAGTTCCGTGGTGATGACCAACCGATTGGTAAGGACAGGATCCCCCCCAGGTCGGCGGACGTTCCCATCCCGCCAGAGTATGGCAGAGGGCTGACCCGGCCGAAGCAGCGTCAGTCCACCCTCGTCGCCATGAACCAGGAGATCTGAGTCGGCGGCGATCAAGCCTTTGCCCAAGCCGGTCAGCAATGGATCGGCGGTAACCCGCAACGGATCGGAGCGATCCCCCAGGATCAACCGATAACTACCCCCCGGAGACGGGCTCACCAGTTCCCGGCGACCACTGATGAGAACGGG
>CANIXE010000091.1 GCA_947470885.1 Planctomycetota bacterium | reverse complement strand
CAAAGCTCTTGCCCTACCAGCCACGCAGGCCCAAGCCATCAAAGAAATTGAATCTCAATATTATGCCGCAATCAATCAGAACAGTAAGTCCAAGCTGATCGCCTATGCAAAATCCCATCGGCCGGACCTTTTTCCCGATCTGGTATTCCTACCTGGTACAATCCCGAAAAAAGGACCCTGAGGATGGCGAGTTGATTTTTTTAGAATTCGATGAAATCTGGCATATCACCATAACTAAAGTGCTTGGCCGAATAACTGCTGTAGTGGTCCAAATATTCCAAGTAAAAAGGGCTCTAGCGACCTGGTTCACCCATTCACGCATTGAATCGTCATCATCGTTGCTTTTCGTCCTAACTTATTTTCCACTGAATGACATCAAAAATACATAACCACGAAAAGCACGAACTGCACGAAAGAAGGCAGAAGACTGATCGCAGATAGACTTCGTCGTTCATTCCCATTTCGTGGCCTTCGTGCTTTTCGTGGTTAAAACCATGCCTCATCCCAGGAAATCATGGATCACTAGCAACTGATTCCACAAATTGACGGATCCTACTGTCGTTCTCGTTCATTTTCCTCCTGTTGCATGCGTCTGTGTCCCGCGCGGCCCCAAACAACCTTTCCCTTCAGGGCATCTTGGGCATCAGGTGTAGTCGTGCACATGGGTCAAGGGCGTGAACTCACCAGCAAAGCGCGGACCTCCTTGAGACTAAGCACGGCGACCACGAGGCGCATGTAAACCAGGAGGGGCCGTCGCCTGCTGCTTAACCCCTCCATCGACCCACGATTTCAGCGGAAGCCCCCCCCAAATAAACTTCCGCTCAACGCACAAAATCGTGGTATATGTTGACTACCACCCTGATTTAGTTTATTATATAAAAATGGACTTTTCCAACGTCATGGGCAACTTGGAAGGCCCTCCACATAGGTCGTTGTGCCACAATTCCAAATCGGGCCATTGCGGCAAATTGTGCGGTTCTTTTGACAAAATTGGCCAATGCTTACCACGCATGGGATTTACCATGATTGAACTGATGGTAACCATCACGATCATAGCCATTTTATGCGTCATCCTTTCACCAGGGGTGAAACTGGTCCAAGCAGCAGCGAAGGGAATGAAATGCAAAAACAACCTCCGTCAAGTGGGGTATGGAACTGTCACCTTTGCTGAACATAACGAAGGCTATTTACCCCGAGTATATGCACCGGGGGGCGGCGGTCCGTATATGTACAATCAGATATCTGTGCATATCGACGAAGGAGATGGGTCTGCAGCTCAGTCAATTGTCACTGGAAAGCTTTTACAATGTCCTTCAGAGATAAATCATTATTCCGGTGGCTACCGCGGTGACTACGGCCCAAATTCCTACTACATTACGATCTCTAACAATTTTGGAAAATCTTTGTCCTCCGTTAAGATGACAAGCCGAACTTTTTTGATGGTGGACGCTCGACAAAATGGCGTTGGCCACTGGAATGTTCACATGGATAGAATGAGAAGCTTTGGGATCCTTCCTCTTCTCAGCAATAATGGACCATGGCCTCCTCGACATGGAGCCGGCATGAACTGGATATTTTTTGACTTACACGTAGATAGTTTATCAACTTCAGAGGTCATGGGAATGTCGCAAAGCCAGCGCGATGCATTAACGGGATACCCGGTGCCATAGGATACATTTCAGAATTCATGACCTGAACCAGTAACTTCAATGACGTTCACGCCATGGGCTTTCACCCATTCAATGGCGTAAACTCCATGGCGATTAGCTTGGCATTTAATTGGATTCTGGCGCATTACCGCCACGGCAGCTCCCTGCCAGACATGAACGTGTCATTATTCTAACGCCACCCAGCTAATTCCGGTCGTGCCACGTAAATCCTCGCAATGGACCTGGAGTAAGGGCATCTCCAAGACCACCTTGAATGACGGGCCTGTAGAGATCGACATTATCGTAGGCCGTACGTGTCCAGAATTTACTGACACGACCATCGACAGCGAGGACATTGGCATAATACCCTCGACGGTGCCAGGGCCAAACGGCCGCTCCACAGGCGAAATATTCCAAGTACGTGGTGCCTGTACTATCTCCCACCAAGACAGTTTCGCTTGGATTCTTGATTTCAGATAATCGTGCCGGCTTGGCAAGAATTCCACTTGAAATGCAGCCACCGAGATAAGCCCCATTGAATCCCATGGTGGTGTTCGAAGCCGCTGCTGAGTACTTCTTGTTCCCATCAGGACATATAACCAGCCGCTTAAATGCGTCATCGCTTGAAAACGTAAAAATATTATTCCCCTGGAAAAACAACCCCTCGTTATCCGAAATAAACATGAACGCCACCAGCCCTACCTGTCGCTGCTGATTTTGGCACTTCATCTGCCTGGCAATGAGCCTCAAATTCCCTGACAGGGGCAGAACAATCGCTGCCAGCAATGCGATGATAGTAATTACAATCATCAACTCAATGAGGGAAAAGGCGGTTCGCACGCGGGCATTTCCCTTGGCCCCAGTCACCTCTAATGCCGTAGAAATAAACCTTCGCCCGAACATTCGATCCAAAGTGAAAGCAGACCCGGAACAATGGCCCGTACCGGGAGACCTATTGCCAGGATTAAGAATCGGACTGGGTATTCGTTGGGGCACATACGAATATACCTGACCATTGCTGGAAGATCAAGACCAGGTCGGATACTCCAGATTGCTTCAGGCGCTGCATTCCTCTAAGCAACCCCCGAGGGCGCCACAAAAGGCACATTTCCATCATGGCCCTCTGGGGCCAGCCGTCTTCCCGGGCCTCTCGCCGGAGCAATCTGTCTCAAGAGAAACCTGACCGGACCATCACCAGGCCCTTGGTCCCGGAACGAGAAGCCACCCCCGTCGATGGCCCCACGACCCTAGACGTCGTGATATCCAACCAAACCAGACGATGGACATAGCGAATTGGAATGCACCTGTTGCCCGGTGAGCCTGCTGGACGATGCAATCAAATAACGACCCTTTTAACCTGGGAAACACAATTGGAGCGCACCTGCGGCGTTGCTTCAAACCTCGCATGGCACTGCCATGCCGCGGCTTGAAGCGCCTTGCATCTGCGCACCACTTGCGTTTCCAGGCACACCATTTGGATGAAATAACCGTCGAGGCAAAGACTTGAAAAACACAGCGGGGATTCTGCAAATGGCCAACTCAACGGCGTTATTGAGGCTGAAACCTTGATGGCACCAACCAAAGATGCTTGGTATCACGTCAGATTTTTTTGACCTTGCTTGCTACCTTAATCGCACGGTGGGATCGGAACATCATCAACCCTGACTTGAATCAGGGGCATGGCCACCCTCGTTTAGATCGCGACAATACATGGAACTCTAATCTGAACACGAGTGGTCAGCGGCGTTCTTTGCCACATTTTTCGGGTCTAATTGTCCTCAAGTCAAAGGCAGATGCCATTTTGTCCAGGCGGGGCACGGGCAGACATTGACGGTTCCCACCACGTGTCGAACCACGCCTGGCCCTCACCGTCCCGCCCTTCCGCTTAGCCCGGGGCGGGTTAGATAAGGGCCATGGGTCTTCCACTCCTGCCCACGGACCACGCCTGGCACCGGCAACGGGCCGGTCTGCGGGCGCCCCATTCCCGCTTGCGGCCGCCGCCCCTGGTGGCTGCCGGGCTGGAGTTGGAGCCGGATCCCGGGCACGGGCCGCCGACCATCAAACTAGGGGGCTTGGCGGTTATTTTTGGGCATTTCCCCGCAGGATTTGACGAATTCATTTCGCTGGCAAAAGACCGCTTGCACCTCGGGGACGAGCAGGCCCGGCAGTTGGATGGCGTGCTGGCGACCAGGGTGATGGCCCTGTGGGCCTGGCTGGCCGGCGAACACCGGGACCTGTACCTGGAATACGACCGGGCCACCGATGACCTGCGTTGCTGGCTGATCGGGCCCGGGCCGGACGATCTGGTGCCGGTGGACCCGGAAGCGGCGAATCCCGCCCTGGACCGGGCCTTCCACGATGGACTGATCCTCGGCGGCACGGGAAACTGGGGCGGGGCCCAGGGCCTGGAGCGACTGATCAGCCGCCACGGCCGGACCAGCCTGGCGGTGGCCGCCCAGGTCGCCGATCACCTGGACCACCACCCGGAAAACGCCGTGGGCACCCTCGCCCTGGCCCACACCCGCTGGCCGGGCCTGGATGCCGGGGACGAGCTGACCTGGGCCAACCTGGTGGACGACGAACTGCCCTTCACCTGCAGCCAGTTGGGCCGGCTGGCCCTGCGCCTGGGACTGCTACGGGCGGCCAGGGCCCTGCTGGCGGCGGGGGCGGTGAGCCTGGAAGCTGGGCCCCTGGCGTGGTTCGACCATGGTCAGGTGTGCGAAGCCTTGGGGGATCTGGCGGATGCGGAAACCGCGTTCAATCGCTTCGCCGCCCACCGCCCTGACGATCCGGACGGCTGGCGTCGACTGCTGCTCATCCGCCTGCGTCGGGGCCGGACCCTCCTGGCCGGCGAGACGTTCGAACGCTATCTCAGCAGCGGCGGCACCGAGGCCGACTTGGCCGGACGTTTGGCTGGTCTGAGCTGGCGGATGCCCGTGGAACAGCGGGCCGCCCTGGCGGGCTGGCTGCTCCCCCGGCTGCGGGCCGCCCGCCACGTCCAGGGCCGGACCACCGACCCCGCCCTGGCGGTGATCGACGGCCCCCAGGGTGGCGACCCCCGCCTGCCCGCTGCCCTCACCGCCCTGCGCACCGCCTGCCGCCTGGCCCTCCCCGAATCCGTCGGCCCCGCCCTCCCCCGGGAGCTGGACGACCTGGTGCTGCTGATCCTGCCCCTGGCCGTCCCGCCCTTCCCCGGCGACACCCCGGAGCGGGTCACCGAGGCCCTCCGCGCCGGCATCAGCCTGTGGTGCAGCGCTCCGTCAGTCCGTCTACTCCTCACCGACGTGGACCGGGACCCCTGGCCCGGGGACGAGGTCATTGCCCTACTCATCGCCATCGCGATTCCCCCAGACGACACCACCAGCGACCCATAACCCGACATTCGAGCCTTCGAGCATTCGAGCATTCGAGCATTCGAGCATTCGAGCATCCGAGCATTCATGCCCAACCCCTCCCTCATCGGTCTCGTGACGCTCCTCGATGATCCGCCGACGGATGACCTGGAATTGCTCGTCGGCCGCCTGGAATCCGACCCGACCCTGCGGGATCAGGCTTGGCAGGTGGCCCTGGAGCGGCTGGTCCGCACTGGCGCAGAGCCTCCGGCAGTCCTCGCCCAGGTGATCCTCCGCCACGACGCCGAACCCCTGGTGGATGCCGTGGAGGCGGCGGAGGACCTGGAGGATGCGGCCTGGCTGCTGCCCCGGTTGGATCTGCCCCGGTGGGACCGGGCGCCCGCAGGTCGGGCCGCCCTGGACGCCCTGGCTAGCCGGCTGCGCCACGTGGCCGACGGCCGGGAGCTGGCCCGGGCCCTGGGCCGGGATTTCGGCTTCGCTGGAAACAACGACCGGTTCGCCGATCCCCAGGCCAGTTTCCTGCCCCAGGTGCTGGAATCCCGGAGTGGCCTGCCCATCGCCCTCACCGCGGTGTGGATGCTGATCGGCCGGCGCCTGGGCCTGATCTGCGAAGCCATCGCCCTCCCTGGCCACGTGGTCGGACGTTGGCGCCGCGCCGATGGCACCAGCGGCTTCGTCGATCCCTTCGCCGAAGGCACCGACCTGGAACGGACGGACCTGGACCTGCTATGCCGCCAAGCAGGTAGCAGCGAGGCCGGACCATTCCTGGCCGCCGCCAGCGACCGGGCTCTGATCCGGCGGATGGCCCGGAACCTGGCCCTGGTCTACCTCCGCCGGGGCGACCAGGTGCGGGCCACCATCGCCCACGCCCTGGCCTCGGGCTGACCCCACCCGGGAATGGCCGCAGGGCGCCGCAATGGAACGCTGGATGTCCAGGACGGAGCACTCTGTGCGGCGCCAGTCCGGTCGTCATTGAAGTCAAATGTTCAGCGGGAATATCCGAAAGACTCACTGCTGGTGGACGACCGGACGACCGGACGACCGGACCTTTTTATTGAGGTCCCCTGGGTATGGCCGGGCGCAAGGCTGGCCAAGCGCCCGGGACCCTTAGGTTGCCCATCCTCATGGCCGCCCCCCGACCCGCCTCCTGTTCCGCTGTCCGCCACCTGCGCCCCGCCATTGCCGCCATGGCCGGCTACACGCCGGGCGAGCAGGTGCTGGACTGCATCAAACTGAACACCAACGAATCCGCCCGGCCCCCCGGGCCGAAGGTGATGGAGGCCCTCCAGGCGATCACCTCCGACCGCCTGCGCCTGTACCCGGATCCCCGGGCCACGGAGCTGCGCCGGGTGGCCGCCGCCACCTATGGCGTCACTCCCGAGCAGATTCTCGCGGGCAACGGCTCGGACGACTGCCTGACCATCCTCTATCGGGCGTTCCTCGCCCCCGGCGACCGGGTGGCCGCGCCTTGGCCCACCTACGGCCTGTACGACGACCTGGCGACCCTCCAGGGCGCCGAAATGATCCACGTCGACTGGCGTTTCGCCGCCGACGGCTGGCACCTCCCCGAGGCCTTGGCCACCGTCGGCGCCAAGCTGGTGCTTCTGGCCAACCCCAACAATCCGTCGGGCACCCTGGTGCCGGTGGCGGATCTGCGCCGCTTGGCGGAACGCCTTGATGGCATCCTGGTGGTGGACGAAGCCTACGTGGATTTTGCCCCCGAGGGCAGCTCGTTCCTGCCGTTCCTGGACGCCCATCCCAACGTGGTGGTCCTGCGCACGTTCTCCAAGTCCTACAGCCTGGCGGGGGGCCGCCTGGGCCTGCTGTTCGCCCACCCGGATCTGGTGGCCCACCTCACCAAGGTGAAGGACAGCTACAACGTCAACCACGTGACCCAGCGCCTGGGCATCGCCGCGCTGCAGGATGCCGCCTGGCTGGACGCCCTGGTGGCGGGCACCGTGGCGGAACGGAAACGTCTGGAAACCCTGGTCGCCTCCCACGGCTGGACGTGGGTGCCCACCGCCGCGAACTTCCTGTTGTGCGAAGTCGGGCCCCGGGCCGAGGCCATCTACCTGGCGCTGAAGGAACGCCGCCTGTTGGTCCGCTGGTGGAACAAGCCCCTGCTGAACACCAAGCTGCGGATCACCGTGGGCACGCCGGAACAAACCGACCGCCTGGCCGCCGAACTGAAGTCCATCGTCTAATGCTCACGATCCTCGGCAGCACCGGTTCCATCGGCGTCAGCACCCTCGACGTGGCCGCCCACCTGGGCCTGCCGGTGTACGCCCTGACCGCCCACGCCAAGACCGCCGAGGTCGCCGCCCAGGCCCTGGCCTGCCGCCCCCAGGTGGTGGTGGTGGGCAGCGCCGCCGCCGCCGCCGAGGTGAAGGCTCGCCTGGGGGACGCGCCGATCCGCGTCGAATACGGCGGCGAAGCCCTGTGCGCCGTGGCCAGCGCCCCCCAGGTGACCGCGGTGATGACCGCCATCGTCGGCGGCGCCGGCCTACCCGCGACCCTCGCCGCGGTGCGCGCCGGCAAGCGCGTCTGCATCGCCAACAAGGAACCCCTGGTGATGGCCGGGGACCTGATCATGGCCGAGGCGAAGCGCTGGGGCGCGACGATTCTGCCGGTGGACAGCGAGCATTCGGCGATTTTCCAGTGCCTGGAAGGCCACGCCGGCAGCGAGGTCGCCGAGGTCCTCCTCACCAGCAGCGGCGGCCCGTTCCGCACCGTCCACGACCTGAGCACGGTCACCCGGGAACAGGCCCTGAAGCACCCGACCTGGAGCATGGGCCCGAAAATCAGCGTCGATTCCGCGACCCTGATGAACAAGAGCCTGGAGATCATCGAGGCCCGCTGGCTGTTCGATTTGCCGGTGGAACGGATCAAAATCCTGGTCCATCCCCAGAGCGTGGTCCACAGCATGGTCAGCTACCGGGACGGGTCGGTGATGGCCCAGCTGGGCCGGCCGGACATGCGGGTGCCGATCCAGTACGCCCTGACCTGGCCCCACCATGTCGCCGGTCCTGTGGCGGCTCCAGATTTT
>CANIXE010000090.1 GCA_947470885.1 Planctomycetota bacterium | reverse complement strand
CCCGGTTCCCCCGTCCGCAACAGACTCGACGTCGGGCAGTCGAAGCACCACCGCGATCCATCGCACCCAGGGCCGGTCCACCGGTACCTTCCGCAAAGAAGCACCGATGGCCACGGTGATGATCACCCCCATCGTCGGGCCCCATGCCTACACCGGCCCAGTGGCCCAGGCACCAGAGGCCCCTGCCTCGCCGTCCCTGGCCACCGGTACCCGGATCGATTCGACATTCGAAGTCCTGGGCCCCATTGGCGCCGGTGCGATGGGAGAGGTCTATGCCATCCAGGACCATTTCACCAACCGCTCCCTGGCCTTAAAGATCCTGTCCCGGGAAGACATGATCCGACCGGGGGCAGTCCGACGGTTCCGCAGCGAAGCCACTGCCCTGGCCACGGTGGATCATCCCGCGTTCCCATTTTTCGCTGGCAAAGGGATGTTCGAGGGTCGGGACTATCTGCTCATGGAGCGCGTCCACGGAATCGACCTCAAGGCCTGGCTGGCAGAGCACAATGGACGGATCGACGAGAAATCCGCGCTCCTGCTCCTCCAACAACTCGTCCAGGCGATGAATCGGGCCCACCAGAAATGCGGCATGGTCCACCGGGACATCAAACCGGCGAACTTGATGCTCGTCGATCGCCGGACCCAGGCCCTGAAGATCATCGACTTCGGGGTCAGCACCTACATCAACTACGGTGATTTCGAGGATTTCTCCCAGCAGGAATACCAGTACATCGACGACGGCAGCCAGGGAAAAGCGGTGGGGACGCCGGCCTACATGAGCCCTGAGCAATGCATGGGCTCACCGCCTTCACCCAGCATGGATATCTACGCCATCGGCTGCACGTTCTTCCAGTTCATCACCGGTCGCCTACCCTTTTCCGCACCCACCACCGCCGTGATGATGATGAAGCACCTCCAGGAGGCACCGCCGGTATTTGACCCAGCCTTTGAGGTCACCTCCGGTTCAGCGTACATCCTCGCCCGCTGCCTCGCCAAGAATCCGAAGGATCGATTCAAGAATTATCAGCAATTCGAGGAGGCCATCAAAAGCGCCCTCTTCAATGTCACCACCCGGCTGAAGCGCCAGGAAACCACCCGACTCACTCGACCCGCACGAGCTTGAACGCCAGGTGCCGGGCGAATTCCGGAGGACGTATCACCAGCGGACCGCCGGGATGTTCCAGGCGGCTTCGCGTTAGGGACACCCCGACGTCCGCATCCCACCACGTCAGCTCCATCACCCCACCGGCGATGCTGTCCCCCAGACGTACGTGTACGCCCCGGCGCTCGGATTTGCCACCGGCGGCCTGCCACTGGGGATCCAGCACATAGCCCAACATCCGTCCGGGGCGGGTCCAGGCCCGGGCCCATAAATCCCCCTGTTCATCCCATGCGCTCAGGGCGATGGACTGGGCTTCCCCACCCCGCAGGTCCTCTCCCTTGAGGAACGCCTTGAGCGCCCGGTACGGCGCGAAACGCGCGCCCTGGTCCACCCATTCGTACCACCACAGCATCGGCGCCCCGGCATAGCCGCAGACCAGGGCGGTGAAGCCGCCACTGGCGTGCTCGGCCAGCATCTGGGGTTCCGGACACGCATCCCAATTGCCGCCATATTCGCTCACCAGCACCGGCTTGCCGTAACTACCCAGGCCCTTGCCCCGATTCATCCCCGCCATCAGCAGGTGGGCCAGGATCAGGCCGCTGTTTTCGCCCTCCGGCGCGTGGTAGGCATCGATGGTCAGGTAGTCCAATTCCGGCAAACGGGCCACTTCTGGAAACACACTGCGGTAGCTGGTGCTCCAATGGGTGGTCACTGGATGGTCGTAAATGTCCCGCAGGTGGAGATCCTCGGCCGCCCCCCGGTGCCAGTCCGCCAACAGTTGCCGCTTCTTCGCCTTCCCCGGCTGGGTCAGGTCCATCTCGCTCCATAGCTTCCAGCCCAGCAGGGCAGGATGGTCGGCATACCGAGCCGCCAGGTACCGGCGGAACCGTTCCTGGTACTGCTTCGCCTTGGGGTCGGTGAACAATTCGCTCGGGGTCTCCAGCCAGCCGCCGTTGACCCGGTTATAGGGATGCAGGGTCCATTCCCGGTCGATGTTGTCCGATCCCTGGCCGTGATTATTGAGGACGAGCTGGATGCCCATGCCGTTGGCCTGGGCCAGATCCAGCAGCCGGTCGATCCGCCAGGCATTGGCTTCGTGGTAACGCCCCACACCGTGGAATCCCGGCCAGGCCCGGGTCCATTCCAGGGCCAGATTCCACGAACTCATCCACACCTCCGCCGCATCCACCCCCTGGGAACCCAAGCGGGCGAAATACGCGCCGTAGGCCAAAGTACCCCGATCCGGAGTGGGCCGGCTGGCAATTTCCTCGGTTCCCCGGGAATCCGTGACCGACCGGAGATTCAGCCCCACGGGCCAGGCAAAGGCGCCGTTACGGCTGAAAAATCGCGGGTCCCCGGCATCCCGTCGGAGATAGCCATCCCACGCCGGACCGCCGACCTGGAGATCCGGGAGAACGGCGGTGACGCTGGCCCCGCCAGCCCAGCGGGCGATCAGGCGCAGACGATGGGCGCCCGGGATTCGAGGCCGGTAGCGGACGGTGAATCCCGGGGGACCGGCAGGCTCCACGGCCTCATGATCGCCGGCATCCCAGGCCCTCATCGGCTGGTCCCAGAATCCGCACACCTTCTCTTGGATACCATCCGGCCGGTCCACCATCAGTTCCAAGTTGAAAAGCGCTGGATCATAGGGATCTGACGGCACGGGTTGGGGTCGTAGCCGAACGCTCCATCGGGTCCCTGCCTGGACCGGGGAAGGATCCAACGCGACATCCGCCAGCCGACCCCGGACCGGGAAACGCATCGGCACAGGTCTGGCCACCAGCTCCTCCACCAAGATCCCCACATGGCTGGAGGTCGAGGTCCAGAAAAAGATCCCCCCCTGGCTCAGACCATCCAGGGTCGCGGCGGACCAGGCACCCTCCGAGGCGGACACCGCATCCCCGGTGGTGAAGGTCAGGCTGAGCCGGTGCTCCCCCGGAACCAGGGTCCCCGGGCGGAACCGTTGAAACCACCGACCATCCTTGTCTGCGACCCAGGCCCCGACCCCGAGATCCGCCGGTGCCCCCGGGGGAACGGTGATCCGGACCTCGATGACAACGGGCCCACCAGACAATCGTCCCGCCAATGGTACCTGGGTGGTCAACGGTCCGCACAGCGGAACCTCAACCGCCGGCAGGACTGAGGCCAGGATCAGCCCCCCCAACAACGCCCCGAGGGACGGGTGCATCAGGCGATGAAATCGGCCAGGAGGCGCAGGCCCGCTGGACCGCTCTTTTCAGGATGGAACTGCATCGCCACCAAGTTGTCCCGGCGGACACCGGCGCAGAAGGTCCCACCATGGTCGCTGGTGGCCACCACCTGGACACCGGGTCCAGGGACGACGTGATACGAATGGACGTAGTAAAACAGGCTCTCTTGAGGCAGGCTCCGCCCCAGCACGGGATCGGTAAGCACCGTCGGATTCCAACCCATATGGGGGATTTTCAACCCGGGATCCGTGCAGCGGAAACGGATCACCCGCCCGGGGAGGATCCCCAGGCACGGGGTGCCGCCATCCTCTTCACTGTGCTCGAACAGCAGTTGCAGACCCAGGCAAATCCCCAGGACCGGCCGTCCGGCCCCCAGGGCGGCCCGGAGCGCGGCATCCGTGCCGCTGCCCTTCAATGCCCCCATGCAACTGGCCGCCGCCCCGACCCCGGGAAATACCACCCGCTCGGCACCGGTGATCACCTGGGGATCCGCGGTGATCACCGCCTCGGCTCCCAGGTGGGCGAAAGCCCGGCGCACCGAGGCGAGGTTACCGGCACCGTAATCAAGGATGGCGACGCGCATAGCCAAGTTCTAACGCCGACGACCGGGGAACCAGCGGCAGGGTTCCTGGTCACGGAACGATCTCAGCCGTGCTTCCGGGCCAGGTTGAGGATCGCCCCGGGAATCTGGTCCAACGGCAGAATCTGGTCGGCAGCGCCGAGTTTCACCGCCTCACCGGGCATACCCCAGACCACGCAGCTGGCCTCGTCCTGGGCGATGGTGGGTGAGCCCGCGCCCTGGAGCAGCTTAAGTCCGTCCGCCCCGTCCCGACCCATGCCGGTGAGGAGCACACCAATGGCATTCGCCCCGGCGATCTGGGCCACGGAACGGAACAGCACATCCACGGCTGGTTTGTGCAGTCCGACCTTCGGACCATCCCGGAGGTCGGCCCGGTAGATCGCCCCATCCCGGCGGAGCAGCAGGTGGCGATCCCCCGGAGCCACCAAACAGATCCCCGGGCTGATGATGTCCCCGTGTTCGGCCTCCTTTACATGGATTTTACAGCATTCGTTCAGGCGTTGGGCGAACTGGGCGGTGAATCCCGGGGGCATGTGCTGGACGATCATCGTCCCCGGGGCATCCGGGGGCAGCATCGCCAGCATCCGCCGAAGGGCCTCGGTGCCGCCGGTGCTGGCGCCGATGGCCAGAACCTGGTTGGTGGTCTTGCTCAGGCCGGGGAGAACCATGGGGCCGACCGCGGCGACTTTTTTTGCCACCCGCACCCGGCCCAGAGCCTTTAGCCGGGCGATGAGCTGGGGGGCCAGTTCGCCGACGCCGTAGGCGATTCCCGGTTTGCCCAAAACATCCAGGGCCCCGGCCTCCATCGCCTGGAGGGCCAAGGCGCTGCCCTGGGGCGTCAGGGACGAAACCACGATCACCGGCATGGGCCGATGCTCCATCAGGCGCTTCAGGAACGACAGGCCATCCAACCGGGGCATTTCCAGATCCAGGGTCAGGATGTCCGGCTGGTGGAGCTGCATCAGCTCCCGGGCGGCGAAGGGATCAGGGGCGGCGCCAACAACCTGCAGTCCTGCGTCCTTGGCCAACTCCCGGGTCAGGACTTGGCGGACGGTGGCGCTGTCATCGACGATCAAGACTTTAATGGCTTCCATCAGGGCATCCGGTAGGCAGCGGGCTGGAGGGTCAGTAAATCGCCCTGGAGCTGAGCCAAGCTCTCGGCGTGGCCGACGCAGAACAGGCCCCCCGGACGGAGGATCCGCCGGGTCTCGGTGAGGATCCGTGAGCGCACTTCATTGTCGAAATAGATCATCACATTGCGGCAGAACACCGCGTCGAAGGGTCCCTTCATCGGGTAGGGCGGCTTGGCCAGGTTCAGACGGTTGAAGGTGATGAGGTTGCGCATCTCCTCGGTCACCCGGTACAGCTTGCCATCCGGGGACGGGGTGAAGTAGCGCCGGCGGAGGGCTTCCGGGACGGTGGCCACCGCGGCGGCGCTATAGGTGCCGTGGCGACCCATCTCCAGCACCCGGGTGCTGATGTCCGTGGCCAGGATCTTGAGATCCACTTTGCGCTTACCAATGACGTCCAACAAGGTCATCGCCAAGGTGTAGGGTTCCTCGCCGGAGCTGGCGGCGGCACACCAGACCCGCAGCTTGGTCCGACCTTCCGCCAGCCAGGCGTCGGCCTGGGCCCGCAGCAGGGTGAAATGCTCGGCCTCCCGGAAGAAGCTGGTGACGTTCGTGCTGATGGCATCGAGCATGAGGATGATCTCATCCTCGGCCCCCTGACGTTCCACCAGATCCAGGTAATGGCCAAAGTTGTCGATCCCCAGTTCGCGCATCCGTTTCTGCAGGCGACCTGAAACCAGGGCTTCCTTCCCGGGTTTCAGATCAATGCCCGCAAGATCCCGGACCAGGATTTTCAACCGGCCGAAGCTGGCAGCATCGATGACGGCCATGAAATCAGGATCCGATCTTGCGGACGGTGGTGACCGCGGCCCGGCGGAGCACCGGCAACAACTTGGCCCGGCAGACCTCCAGCCCCTGGTAGATCGCCAGATCCTCCTTGTCGAAAATCGCCACCGCCCCTGCTTCCTCCAGCTTGCGATGCATTTCAGAACCGGCCTTAGCGATGGTGCTGATGACCACGGTGGGAATGGGTTTGTAGGCCATCAGGCGCTTAAGGAACGACAGACCATCCAGCTTGGGCATGATGATGTCCAGGCAGAGCACATCCGGATCCAGTTCCATGATCCGTTCCCGGGCCTGGAAGGGATCCTCCGCCTCGCCCACGACTTCCAGATCAGGATCATTGTTCAGGGCCTGCTTCAACAGATTCCGCACCGTCGCCGAATCATCGATGACCACGATCCGGGCCTTGCGCTTCTTCAAGGCCTCGGCCTTGGCGCTGGCCTGGGCGGTGGCGGCATCCTGGGCGATGGCTTCGATGATCAGCTCCCCGGTGTCCGTGTGCAGGCGCACCCGGCGGCCCTGGGTGCCCCCGGTATCATTGCGGGCAATGCGGATGCCGGCGGCGGACAGGGCCGCCCGGGCGGCGGCGATGTTCCGTTCGCCCACGTCCCCCAGACCAGCCCCATCAATGGAGCCGAGGTGCCCCACCACCTTGCCTCCCCCCACCAGGGCGGCCTTCAGATCGGTTGGCTTGCTGCCGGCCATCGCCGCCATTTTCAACAGCATGGCCGTCGCCTGGTCACCACAGCGGCCTGGAGTCAGACCGCTGATACTGGCATCCGGCAACAAGAAATGGTTCATGCCCCCGAATCGGTGCAGGGGATCCATCAATACCACGGCGACGCAGGAGCCGAGCAGGGTCGAGATCCGGGTCGCCTCCCGGGCGTAGTGCATTTCCCCGGGAAGGAGGAACACGGCGTTTTGTGGAGCATCAGCCATCAGCACTCCGCCAGGGCATCGACGTTGAGGATGAGAGCCACGCTACCGTCACCCATCAGGGCACCGCCCCCGAGGAGGCGATTGGTGGTGGGCAGGCCATTGATACTGCGAACCACCACCTTCTGAACCCCCACCACCTGATCGACCTCAACGGCCAGCAGCCGATGCTTGGACTCCAGGGTGACGGCGGTGGCCCGGTGGACCGAGGCCATGGCCGGCAGCTCCAGGGCATCCGCCAGGGCCAAAAGGGGCAGGACTTCTCCATGGCGCATCAGGCAGCGGCCCCGGTTGGCCATGGTGGAAATCTCCTCGGGCAGGATGCGGAAGGTCTCCCGCACCCGATCCAGGGGGACCACGAACAATTGGCCCCGGAGTCGCATCAGGTACCCCGGCAAGATCTGGGTGGTCACCCGTTTGGGCAGGGACAGCACGAACTTCGAGCCCTTGCCCCGGACGGTGCTCACTTGGATGGTGCCCCCGGCATCCTCGATGGCCCGTTTGACCACATCCATGCCAACGCCCCGACCGCTGATGTCGGTGATGGTCTCGGCGGTGGACAGCCCGCTGGCGAAAATGCAGTTCACCACGTCCTGATCCGTCATCACCGTGCCCGGTTTGACCAGGCCCAGGGATTCCGCCTTGGCCCGGATCCGTTCAAGATCCAGACCACCACCGTCGTCTTCGATGGTGAGGACGATGGACGACGACGTTTCAGCGGCCTTGATCAGGATCGTGCCAACCCGGGGTTTACCGGCCTTTTCCCGGAGGTCCGGCCTTTCGATGCCGTGGTCAGCGGCGTTCCGGGACATGTGGGTCAGGGGGGAATCCATCAGGTCGACCAGGCTCTTGTCGATCTCGACATCGTCCCCCTCGATCACCACCACAGCCTCTTTTTCCTTGGCATGGGAAGCATCCCGGACGATCCGCGGCACCTTCTGGAGGAGCGGCTTGATGGACACCTTGCGGATGCCCATGATCGCCCCCTGGAGCTTGTTCGACAGATCGCCGAAGGTTTCGTTGGCCCGGCGCAGATCCCGGGCCAGCAAATGGAGGTTCGGATGACCCCCTGCGGACAGGCCCAGGGCCCGGCCTTGCAGATGATCGAACATGTCCCCCACCACCAGGAGTTCGCCCACGTAATGGAGGAAGGTGTCGATCCGCGACTCGGAAATCCGCATCGACTTGTCGGTCTGGGAATGACCTGCCTTGGGTTCTGGCGGCGTCCCCGGCAGGGATTTGAGGGTCCGGTCGGATTGGGGTTGGCGCTCGGTTACGACCTTGGGCTCCAGGGCAGTGGCGATCCGGCCCGCCGCCGCCGGGGT
>CANIXE010000089.1 GCA_947470885.1 Planctomycetota bacterium | reverse complement strand
CCCTCGGGCCGCCAGCGCATCATCAGGACCAGGGCCACACCGAAGATCAGGTATTTCCAGTTCCCTGGCTGGGCCATGACATGGCGGCCACCACCGCCAATCGCGTCGGTAAGCTTCACCAGAACGATCTGATTTAGCCCGAACATCAGCAATGCGCCCAACAAAACGCCGGAGATCGAGCCCAGACCGCCGACAATCACCGCGCAGAGCACGCTGATGGACAGGGTGTAGTCGTAGGAGCTGGGTTCCACACTGGTGCCCTGCAGCCCGGCCCACAAGCCGCCGCCACCGGCGCACAGGGCCGCGCAGGTGGCGAACGCAGCCAGCTTCAACCGGGGCGTGCCGATGCCCATGGCCCGGGCGGCCAGCTCATCCTCGCGGATGCTGATCCAAGCCCGGCCGATCCGGCTGTCCCGCAGATTCCGACAGAACACCACCGCCAGGACCAGGATCAGCAGGTACAAGTAATAGGTCCGCAAACCCGGAGAGGCCAGGCCCGGCACCGGGTTGATGCCCATGCTGCCCTTCGTCAGGGGTTCCAGATTTCGCAGGGTGTCTTGGACGATCTCGCCAAAGCCCAAGGTGACGATGGCCAAGTAATCCCCCCGCAGGCGCACCGCCGGCAAGCCAAGGAGGACTCCCGCCAACGCCCCGGATGCGACGGTGACCACCAGGGCCGACCAGCCGCCGATCTGGAACGGAAACACTGGGCTGGTGAGGATGCTGTAGACGTAGGCACCAATGGCCATGAACGCGGCGACGCCGATGTTCAGCAGGCCGGTGAATCCCGTCACCAGGTTCAGGCCCAGGGCCAGGATGGCGAAGACGAAGATCCCCGGCATCAGGCCGGCCAGTTGCCAGCGGTTGGGCAGAACCAGATCCACCACCGGCAAAACCAGGGCCACCGCCAGGGCAATTCCCGCAAGCCGATAGGGCCGCATCCACGCTAAATTGATTTCTGAAACACCAGTCGCCATCGGGCTCAGACCTTTTCCCGAACCCGGGAACCCAGCAGGCCCGTGGGCCGAAATACCAGGACCGCGATGAGGACCCCGAACACCACCACGTTGGTCCAGGCCGCGGCCAGGTACTGATCGGACACGGCGCGGATGATCCCGATGGCGATCCCCCCCAGGACCGCTCCAGGCAGATTGCCAATGCCCCCCACCACTGCAGCGATGAACGCATCCAGGCCCACCCGGCCCATGCTGAAGTGAATGGAATTGTTCACCAGGGCCAGAATCACGCTGGCGACCCCCGCCAGGGCGCCGCCGATCAGAAAGGTCGCCCCGATCACCCGATCCACATCAATGCCCATCAGGGTCGCCGCCACCGGATCCTGGGAGCACGCCCGCATCGCCGTGCCCAGTCGGGTGCGGCGGACGAACCAGGTCAAGGCGGCCATCATCGGCAAGGTGATGGCGAACACGAGGACGTCCTTGGCCGTGAGCTGGATGGACGATTCCCCCAGCAGATTCCGGTAGCCGATCAGATCCGGCACATCTTTGGGCGAGGCCGCGGAACGGCCGCCGCCGAAGACATCCATGGGCAGCCCGCCCCAGAACAGGCCGATATTGAGGAGGATGAACGACACACCGATGGCCGACACCAGGGCGATCAGCTTGGGCGCGTTCCGCAGATGGCGCAGGGCCAGACGATCGATGCTCCAGTTCACTCCGGCGGTGAACAGCGGAACGACCAGCAACAGGACCAGGCAGGCCAGCCAGGGAAAGCCCGGGGCTGGGGTGAATCCACACAGGCCGATGAGGGTCAGGGCGAGGAACGCCCCCAGCATCACCACTTCACCGTGGGCCCAATTGATGAGTTCGACAATGCCGTAAACCATCGTGTACCCGAGGGCCACCAGGGCGATCACCAGGCCGTTGCTCGTGCCGGTGATGAGCTGCTGGAGGAGGACCTCGGCGGTGGTCACTGGCCGAGGACCTTCACGAAGGCGAACTTGCCATCCTTGACGGTGTTCACGCTGACCGTGCGCAGGCTGATGTCACCGTTGGCATCGAACGACCAGGTGCCCAGGGCTCCGGCGAAATCCTTGGTGGCCCGGACCGCGGCGGTGATCGCCCCCCGGTCCTTCTTGCCTGCCCGGCGGATGCCGTCGATGACCACCGCAGCGCATTCGTAGCCGTAGACCGCGTAGGCCTCGGGCTGGGCGTTGAAACGCTTGACGTAGCGGGCGACGAATTCGGCACCCTTGCCGGTCAGGCGCTCCGGGGGCACCCCGCCGAAGGTGATGTAGGTCCGGCCTTCCAGGGCGGCGACCCCGGCACTTTCGATGAAGGCGTTTTCCAGGCAGCCGTCGGGGACGATGAAGGGCAATTTCAACCCGGCGCCAGTGAGGTCCTTGGCGATCTGCCCGGCGTTGCTCTGGGTGGTGCCGCCGAAATACACCGCCTGGGGATCGGCGGCCCGAATCTTGGTCACCAGGCTGCGGTAGTTGGCGGCCTTCAGGTCGATGCCTTCAAAGCCGACGATCTTGATGCCGTATTTGGGGGCGCTGGCCTTGAACACCTCGCCCAGGCCCTTGCCGTAGGCTTCCTTGTCGTGGAGGACGAAAACCTTCTTGGCGCCAAGCTCTTTGGCCCAGGCCGCCCCCAGATCACCCTGGAGATCATCCGCAGGGACAACCCGGAAATAGGTGACCTGGCCACTGGGGCGGTAGCAGGCGGGTTCCGTGCTTTCCCCCAGGCCGGGCTTGGTCAGGCCCACGGCGGTGTTGGCCGGGCTGATCATCAACAGACCGGCCTGGTTCAGCCGAGGCATGGCGATCTTCGCTGCGCCGCTGTTGTAGGTGCCGATGTAGGCCATCACGTCGGGATCGTTCACCGCCTTCTGGGCATTGGCGGCTTCCACCGCGGGATCCCAGGCCCCCCGTTCCGGGCTGGCGTCATCCCAATCCTCGTAGGCCAGTTTGAATCCCGCCACCGTGCCGCCGGCCTCTTCGATCGCCAGGCGGATGCCGTTGACGATGGTCGAGGTCTGGGCGTTCGAACTCCCCGTCCGGGGCAGGCTGGAAACCAGGCGAATAGTTTCCTCTCCAGAGGCCCCTGAGGCAAACAGCAGGGCGGCGAACAGCGGTGCGAAGAAGGTGGTGCGGGGCATGGTCGGCATGCTGGGTCGGTCTGGAGACTGACAAGGTAGGGTTGCGGGTTGTTCCTGCCGACACGGGCAACAGCATATCCCATCCCTGGGGCCATTCCGCCCCATCCACCCTGGATCATCCATGCTCTGTCGCACCCTTGCCCTCATCGCTGCCAGCAGCCTGGCCCTATCCGCTGCCGAAACGACCCCTGTGACCACCCCCCAGCCCGCCGCCGCTCCCGCCGAGGCCCCCGCCACCATCGGTCTTGAGACCCTGACCCTGCGCCAGAAGGCCAGCATTCTGGTGGGCGGCAACATGGCCGAAGCCGTGAAGCAGTACGACCTGGAACCCGCCCTGGTGGCCCAGGCGATCCTCGACGCCGCTGCCGGCAAGCCCTCCGCCGTGCCCAAGGAAGAAGCCCAGAAGGTCCTCGGCGCGTACCAGGCCGAGATGCAGGCCAAGACCGCCAAGGCCGGGGAAGGCCGCAAGGGCGCCAATGTCGCCTATCTGGCCGAAAACGGCAAGAAGCCCGGGGTGACCACCACCGCCAGCGGCCTCCAGTACAAGGTCCTGACCCCCGCCAAGGAAGGTGCGGTCAAGCCCACCACCAAGGACACCGTCAAGGTCCACTACACCGGCACCCTGATCGACGGCACCGTGTTCGACTCCAGCGTCACCCGGGGTGAACCCGCCACCTTCGGCGTCACCCAGGTGATCAAGGGCTGGACCGAGGGCCTGCAGCTGATGGGCGTCGGTTCCAAGTTCCAGTTCACCATCCCCAGCGAGCTGGCCTACGGCGAGAACGGCCCCGGCAGCATCGGCCCCAATCAGGTCCTGCTGTTCGATGTCGAGTTGCTGGAAATCGTCGGCGGCAAGTAAGCCCCTGACGATCTGAGGCATACCACGGGGCGCGGGCCGAATCCGCGCCCCGTACTTTTTTAAGGTCCACCGATGTTCATGCCCCACGCCCACGGCCTGGCAGTGTCTGCCAGCGCCCGCCGCCTCCAGGAACTGCTGGCGGACCGGGCCAAACCCGGGGCCGACGTCCCGGCCATCGACCAACGGATCTGGAATCTGTTCGGTGAACGCTGGGTGGTGATGTTCACCGATCTCAGCGGTTTTTCCCGGCGGGTGGCGGAATTCGGAATCATCCACTTTCTGGCGGTGATCGATGAATCCCTGCGCCTGTTCAGCCCGGTGATCGCCGATCACGACGGCATCCTGCTGAAAACTGAGGCAGACAGCCTGCTGGTGATCTTCCGCCAGCCAGACAGCGCCCTGGCCTGCGCCCGGGCAATGCAGACGGTCACCCACCACGCCAACGCCCACCGTCGACCCGAGGACCAAGTCCACCTGTGCATCGGCCTGGGCTACGGCGATGTCCTGCGGATCGGGGACGATGACGTGTTCGGCGCCCAGGTGAACGCCGCCAGCAAACTGGGGGAGGACCTGGCGGAATCCGGCGAAATCCTGGTCACTGAGGAATTCCGGGTGGCCTGCATCACCCCAGCCGGAGCCATCTTCCAGGCCCATCCAGGCCAAGCTCCCGGCACCAGCGGTGCCTGGGCGGTCCTCAGCGGGTCGGGATGACCAGCACCTGGCCCGGGACCAGATGGTCGGCAGTAACTCCGGGATTCGCCGCCAGAATGTCCCGCCAGCGCTCCGTTGAGCCGAAATGCAGGGTGCTGATGTCCGCCAGGGTGTCCCCGGGCTGAATCTTGTAGGTACGCGGGCCGACGGCCGGGGTACTCACCGGAGACGTTGCCGGGACAGCAGGCACCGCTGGGGCGGCGACAGCCGCGGTCTGGATCTTCACCATCACCGCCAATGGCGCCTCACCATGGCGCATCTTCTTTTTCAGGTACTTCACCACCCCGGCCTTGATCTCATCCGCCGGCAGGGGCGAGGCCCCCGGCCCGGTGAGGACCACATCAGCGGTGCAGGATTCCCAGACCCATTCGCCGCCGCCCACCGCATTTTCCCGGTAATTTGGCAATTCTTTGATGGTCGTCGCCACCGTCCAAGTCCGTCCCAAGGCCTCTTCCAAGCTCGTGGTGATGGAGCGTTCCGCCTCCCCCTGGGCGGTGGTCGCGGAATTGCTCAGGAACCGCCCATCGGAGGTGATGACCATTCCCGGGGCGCTGCGCTCATCCCCACAGCCCCCCAGGGCGGCAAGAAGTCCAGCGGTGAAGAACAGGGCGGTGGCGGTGCGCATGCCCGCAATGTGCGGCGCGCCCGCGCAAGTCACGCGCCCCGGGTTGCCAAGTGGGTCGGCACCAGACCATGCCGCCATGGCCAAGCCGATCCCGCCGCGTTCCCTCGCTCCCAAGCCCCGGCGCAAGGATCTGCCCCCCCGCCCATTTGCTGCCCCGGCTCCCGGGCCCGCCGCCGCCACCGCCTGGGAACGCCCGGCGGCGTGGTACGACCAACATGTCGGCGACGATGGCGACGATTTCTACCGCCGGCTGATCCTGCCCACGGTGCTGCAACGCCTGGCGGCCAAGCCGGGCCAGACCGTGCTGGACGTGGCCTGCGGCCAGGGCGTACTGGGCCGGGCATTGGGATCTTCAGGAGTTAAAACCCTGGGGGTGGATGCAGCCCCTGCCCTGATCGATGCCGCCCGCCGCCGGGCGGGTCACCTGGAATCCCACCTGGTGGGGGATGTGCGGAACCTGGGCCAGGTCTTGGGGGACACCCGCACCGACCACGCGGCCCTGGTGATGTGCCTCCAGGACCTGGATCCCATCGCCCCGGTGCTGGCGGGCACCGCCGCCGCTGTCCGCCCCGGGGGTCACGTCGTCGCGGTGATGACCCACCCGTGCTTCCGCATCCCCCGGCGTTCCACCTGGGGCTGGGACGAAGACAATGGCGTTCAATACCGGCGCTTGGATGGCTACCTGTCCCCCCTGACGGTGCCCATCAAACTCCACCCTGGACAGCCGGCGGATCCCACCCGGACCCTCAGCTTCCACCGGCCTCTTTCCACCTACATCGCCGCCTTCGCCGCCGCCGGCCTGGGGGTGATCGGAGCGGATGAGCTGTGCAGTCACCGCCGGGGCACCATCGGTGCCCGATCCGGGGCCGAAGACCGGGCCGCCAAGGAATTCCCGGTGTTTCTGGTCCTCACCGGCATACGCCTGCCCACGTCGTTCTGAAACCCCGATGCTGCCCTACAGCCCTGCCACTGTCGCCGAAGCCCTCCACGCCCTGCTGGATGAGGCCGCCGCCGCCCAAGGCCGGGCGACCCTGGCAATCCCCGGTGGCCGTTCCCCCGGCCCGGTGCTGACCACCCTGGCGAAGATCCTGGATCCGTTTGTTCGGGAGCGCCTGCACTTGTTGTGGGTGGATGAACGGGGCGTGCCCGTGGGCCACCCGGACCGCAATGACCTGGTGACCCTGGCAGCCTGGCAGGCCGGTGGACCGCTGCCCGCCGGGGTGCATCCGATGCCGGCGGAATCCGTCGATCTGGAAGCTGCGGCAGGGCAGTACGCCGCGACCCTCCAGGCGGCGACCCTGGGCCGGCCCATCGACGTGGCCCTGCTGGGCATCGGCGAGGACGGCCACATCGCCAGCCTATTTCCCCACCATCCCGGGCTGAAAGAACTGGGCGAGGTCTTCGCCATCCACGACAGTCCGAAGCCGCCGCCCCGGCGCCTCAGCCTGACTTTACCCGTCCTCGCCGCCGCCCGTCATCGGGTGATCCTGGCCCTGGGAGCGGCGAAGGCTCCGGTGGTTCGGGCCCTGGGCCGCGGGCCTGATCCGGGTCTACCGGTCACTCTCCTGCCTTCCTCCGGCACTTGGTGCTATGCGGATGACGCCGCCGCCGGTAGCCAAAACTGCCTATCCTGATACGGTACCCCAACTATGCCCGGTAGCCTCACGTTCAAACCCGTTCACCCCATCTATCGCCGGCTGGCGATCCTGACCGAGGGCGCCCTCGACATCTATCGCAACAAGACCGCGATGGGTCTGCTGCGCTTCCGCCCAGAGGACGTGGTCTGTGTCATCGACAGCAAGTACGCCGGCGCCGACTTGTGCCAGCTCTGCGGCATCGATGCCAAGATCCCGGTGGTGGGGGACATCCACGCGGCGATCCGCCTGGGCGTGGAATGGCTGGTGATCGGGGTGAACACCCCCGGCGGCTTCCTGCCCAACAGCCTGCGTCCCCAGGTCTACGAAGCGATTCGCAACCGCGTTGGCGTGATCAGCGGCCTCCACGAAAGCGTCAACGGCGACCCCAACCTGGTGGCTCTGTCCGCCCGCTACGCGGTGGAACTGGTGAACCTCCGGGCCACTCCAGACGACCGCTTGGTCAGCACCGGCAAGGCCCGGGAAACCAAGGCCCATCGTCTGCTCGTGGTCGGCACCGACGCCAACATCGGCAAGACCACCGTGGCCCTGGGCCTGGAACGTTACATGAACCGGGAGAAATCCCTGAAAATCAACGCCCGCTTCGTCAGCACCAGCCAGGACAGCATCCTCATCACCGGCCGGGGCGTGGCCATCGACCGGATGATTAGCGACTTCGCCGGCGGCATGGTGGAACAACTGGTCCTCCACGAAGACCAGCACGACGCGGACATCCTGGTGGTGGAAGGCCAGAACAGCATCTGCTCGCCGTGCTACAGCGGCACCGCCTTGAGCGTCCTCCACGGCTCGTGCCCGGATTCGATGATCCTCTGCCACAACCCGACCCGGACGATGTTGCGCCATACCGATGCGCCGATGCCGTCCATCCAGACCTACATAATGCTGTACGAGGAAATCCTCGCCCCGATCCATCCGGGGAAGATCGTGGCCATCGTCCTCAGCACCCAAGAAATGACCGCCGAAGAGGGCGCCGAGGCCTGCCGCAAGATTGCCCAGGAAACCGGCCTGCCGGTGGTCGATCCGGTCCGGGATGGCGATGCCGCCAACCAGGTGCTGGCCACCGCGGTCCTGGCCGCCAAGGCCCGCCAGACCAAGCGCCT
>CANIXE010000088.1 GCA_947470885.1 Planctomycetota bacterium | reverse complement strand
TCGGTCGGGGTTGACGGTACAACCAATGCCGAGCTGGCGCTCGGCGCTCCCAGTGATGGCCACGGAGTCTTTTGTTTTTCCTCTGTCCTTTTGCCGTTGCTCCTTGTTCTGGCGATTCCCCTGCCCGCCGTCGAGCAGGAGCAGATCGACCGGGGGCTCGCCGCTTTGGTGAAACTCCAGGCCCCCGACGGCACCGTCGGCGACGGGGGCAATTCCATGGGCCCCACCGCTCTGTTCGGCATGGCCCTGCTGTCCGGTGGTCACACGCCGACCCGGGGTCTGTACCGGGAAGCCAGCGCCCGCTGCCTGAAGGCGGTGATTGCCCACCAGGATCCGGTGACCGGGTACCTGGGCCAGGCCGATGCCGGTCGGATGTACGCCCATGGTTTCGCCACGCTGTACCTCGCGGAATGTGCGGGAATGGCTCCGGACCAGCCGGTGCGTCGGGCCTTGGAGGCCGCGGTGGATCTGATCCACCGCTCCCAGAATCACGAGGGCGGTTGGCGCTACGATCCCGTCCCGGACCAGGCGGACATCAGCGTCACCATCTGCGAGGTGATGGCCCTGCGCGCCGCCAACAACGTGGGCGTCGGCGGCCAGGCCACCCAGGAGGCCATCGGCCGGGCGGTGGCCTATGTGCGTTCGTGCGCCAATGGCGACGGCAGCTTCAGCTACCAGGCCGCCGGCGGCGGTGGCTGGGGCACCAACGGCCCGGAGGGCATCCCCCGGGCGGCGGCGGGCAGCATGGCCCTGATGGGCAGCGGCATCGCCGATGCGGGGGACAAGACCCTGGGGCCGGCCCTGCGTTTCCTGCGCAAGAATTTCATTGCCCATCTGGGGGGCGCCGCCGGCGAGAATTATTTCTGGTACGGCCAGTACTACACCGCCCAAGCGATGTTCCATTCCCCGGACCCTGAGGACTGGAACCGCTATTGGTCGGTGGCCGCCCCGGCCATCGCCAAACGCCAGGAACCCAGTGGCGTATGGCTGAAGGGTGAAGCCCAGTCCGGGCCGGCCTACAATACCGCCATGGCCCTGATCATCCTCCAGATCCCCAACAACTACCTGCCCATTTTCCAACGGTAATTCCCATGTCCTTCGCACTCACGGTTATTGATGGGGTCGGCGCCTTCGCCACCCAGGTCGCCACCCTGGCCACTCGGGTCCTTCTCGGCCAAGCCTTCGCCCTCACCGGTTGGGGTAAGCTGAACCACTTTGACCGTACGGTGGAATTCTTCACCGGTCTGGGGATTCCCGCGCCGGCATTCCACGCCGGTCTGGTGGGGGGTCTGGAATTCGTCGGCGGCCTGCTGTTGATCCTGGGTTGCGGCACCCGGGTGATCGCCACGGCGTTGCTGGGGACGATGGTGGTGGCCCTGATCACCGCCGACCGGGCGGATTTCCTGGGGGCGATTGGCTTCACCGTCACCGAAGGCGCGAACAACACGGTGCAGACCACCGGCTGGACGTTGGATGCGCTGCTTCGCCCAGAAAAAGGCCTCACCGGGATCACCGCCATGGTGTTCGCCCTGTTCCTCACCTGGCTCGTGGGTCGGGGTCCGGGTTGGCTGTCGGTGGACGGTCTGATCCGGGCGGCCTCCGGTGGCCGGGATACCATTGCCCTCGAAAAGAAGCCTGCGGACAAAAAGAAATTCTGATGTCGGACGTCGACCACTACATCCATCCCCTGCGCATCCGCGACCTGGAATTGCCCAACAATCTGTGCCTGGCCCCCATGGCCGGGTTCACCAACGTCGCCTTTCGGCTGATCGCCAAGGAAGTGGGCGGCTGCGGCCTGGTGGCGACGGAAATGGTCGCCGCCCTGGCCAATCCCGGGACCCAGAACGAGAACCGGTTTCGCATCCTTACCCAGAACGTCGCCGCAGAAAAACCCCTGGCGATGCAGGTTTATGGCCGGGAACCCGATTACTGCGCCGCCACCGCCGCCGCCCTGGATGCCGCCGGAGCGGACATCGTCGACCTGAATTGCGGCTGCCCGGTGAAGAAAGCCAAGCAATCCGGCTGCGGCGTGGCCCTGATGCGCGAGCCGGAACAGGTCGGACGGATCGTTGCGGCGATGCGCAAGGCCGTGCCCAACAAACCGGTGACGGTGAAGATGCGCCTGGGCTATGACGCCCAGAACCGCACCGTGCTGGAAGTCGCCCAGGCCGCCTTGGACAACGGGGCGGACGCCCTGTTCGTCCACGCCCGCACCGGGGAATCCAAGCACGGCGTGCCCGTGGACCTCAGCGGCGTTCTGGCGGTGAAGGAGCTGGCGGAACGCTTCGCCGGCAGCCGGATCCCGGTGATCGCCAACGGCAGCCTGGACACCGCCGAGGCGATCCGCGCCGCCAAGGACTTGGGCCGGGCGGATGGCTACCAGATCGGCCGGGCTGCCTGCGGCGATCCCTGGCTGTTCCGCAACCTGGTCGCCGACCTCACCGGCACGCCCCGCCACCACCCCGGCTACGCCGAGCGAAAAGCCCTGCTGATCCGCCATTTCGAACTGATCCTCGACCTGTTCGGCGAAGAGCGCGGCGTTCGGGTCATGCGCAAGTACACGTTCTTCTACTGCAATGGCCTGCCCGGGGTGCGGAAGTTTCGGGACCGGTTCCACCGCATCGACAACAAGGCCACCTTCTACGCCCTGGTGGATGATTTCTTTGACCACTTGTCTTCCGGCGGCCTGGACCACGAAGCCGTCGAGCACCTGACCTTGTTTGAAAAAGGCGACGCCGCTGCCGAGGACCACCACGAATGAGCGTCACTGCTGCGACGATCATTCCCACGAATGTCGAAAAAGTTCCGTTGCACCACTGGCGCCCAGGAGCTCGGTTGCTGTCCGTGGGTTCCCGGGACGGCGCGGATTTCGCCGGGGATGCCAGTAGCGATGCCCGCTCGTTCCGGCGGGATGTCACCGGCGATTTGCTGGTTGCTGCCCAACGTCGGGCGGGCACCGATGGCCTGCTGGCCTGTTGGAGCGCCAGCCTGCATGAACCTGCCGGCATGGCCTTGCTGCGCACCCATCGCCAGGGCGCCCTGGTGGTGGCCACCCCGGGGATCGGTGATTCGGCATTGTTGGACGCGTTGCTGCCCGAGGTGGATGCCTGGCTGTTACTGACCTTGGCCCAGCCCGGGCCCCTGGCGGCGCGGATCCTGGAACAGGGCCGCCACGTCGAGGTGCTGATGGGTTTGGATGAAGGCGCGAACATCCCAGACCTGGAGTGGTCCCGGGCCTCGGCAGTGCACCTGGTGGCCCGCCGCCCGGCGGAAGCTGATTTGCTGGATGACTGGTGCGACGCGGCCCGGGAAAAATTCCCCGCCGGCACCTGGATCTACGACCACCACCATCCCCACACGGATTGTCAGGGCTGTGGCGAACGGCTGATTTGGCGCCACAGCGGGCGGTCTCGTCGGGATGAGGCCCAGGTGGATGGCCGATGCGGGAAATGCGGGGCGGTGGTACCCCTGGGCTGATTCAGCCCGCCAGCACCGCGCGCTGGATCACCGCCTGCAATTCATTCACCGGCACTTCCGCGTCGATCCGGGTCAGGTCTCCGGCGGCGGCCAGGGCGGCGTAACCGCTGCGGACCTTTTCTTGATACGCGTCGCCCCGGGCTTCGATCCGGTCCACAGCCGTGCGTCCCGTGGCCCGGCGGGCGGCGGCCACCGCCACCGGCACGTCCAGCCATAGGGCGGCGTCGGGTTTCAGACCCCCCACCGCCAGGCGGCAGGCGGCGGTCACCGCGGTGGGATCCAGGCCCAGGCCGTAGCCCTGGTAGGCCACGGTGGAATACCAGAACCGGTCCAGGACCAGCCATTCCCCCCGGGCCAGGGCTGGGCGTAGGATTTCATCAACCAATTGCGCCCGGGCCGCCAGGTAGGTGAACAGTTCGGCGGTGGGGCAGGCGGTGGTGGCGGGATCCAGGAGCAGGCTGCGCAGGCGTTCCCCCAGGACGGTGCCGCCGGGTTCCCGTAGGCGTCGGGCGTTTTTCCCGGACTCAGCGAGGGTCGCCACCAGGAGCTCCGCCTGGGTGGTCTTGCCGCAGCCATCAATGCCTTCGAGGACGATCAGGGGCATGGGAGGAATCCGAAATGATGAATGCTCGAATGCTCGAATGCTCGAATGTTTGCATGCGAGCGCGGCCAAAAACGCAGTTTGCCGGAAAATGAACTGGGAGCGCCGAGCGCCAGCTCGGCTTCGGTGGTGCCTTTAAGGACAAGCTGCGCTGATCCGTGGAGGTGAATCGCCCCGAGGCCGAGCTGGCGCTCGGCGCTCCCAGTGGGTCGTGCGCAGTTCATCGCCGTTGGCCAGGTACGGAGTGTGTCCGGTCTGTTTGGTGCGTTGGCAATCAGCCTGCTTGCACGGTTCTGAGCAGGCATGGGATCAGGTCCAAGAGGTTTTCAGCCAGCCCAGGTACATGGCGATGGCCAGGGCGGCGCCGGCGGCGATGCGGTACCAGGCGAAGGCGGCGAAGGAGTGGCTGGCGACAAAACGGAGGAGCCAGCGGATCACGACCAGGGCGACGATGAACGAGACCACGAAGCCGATGGCGATGAGTTCCAGGCCGTCGGCGGTAAGCTCCTTCCGGTGCTTGAACAGGTCGTAGCACGATGCCGTGACCAGTACCGGGATCGCCAGGTAGAAGCTGAATTCCGTGGCGGCTTGGCGGGACACGCCCAGGCACAGCGCGCCCATGATCGTCGCCCCGGAACGGGAGGTGCCGGGGATCAGGGCGAGGATTTGGCAGAGACCGATGAGAAATGCCGAGCGTAGGGACAGGTTGGTGCCGTCGGCCTCTTTGGTCGCGGGCTTCCAGCGTTCGATGGCGAGGATGGCCACGCCCCCCACCAGCAGGGCGATGGCCACCACCGGGGGATTGAACAACAGGGCCTTGAGCTGCTTGTGGAACAGCAGGCCGACCACCGCGAAGGGGACGAAGGCCACGATGAGGTTCACCGCCAGGCCCCGGGCCGCCGGGTCCGTGGCCAGGCCTGCGGTAGTCGCCCACAGCTTTGCCCGGTAGTGCCAGCACACCGCGAGGATCGCCCCCATTTGGATGACGATCTCGAAGACGTCCCGCACCGGATGGTCGAACCCCAGCAGGTCGCCGGCGACGATCAGATGCCCGGTGGAGGACACCGGGATGAATTCAGTGAGGCCTTCGACAATGCCAAGAACGGCGGCCTTGGCGGCGATAAGGAGGTCCATGGGCGGGGGAGGTTCGGGGGCGTTTCCCGGAGGCAACCGCTCCTCGCCTGTCCGGGTCCGGGATTACCGTGGCGCCGTGCGCATCGTCCACGTTATCGCCCGGTTGAACGACGGCGGCCCCGCCCGGGTCCTCACCGCTCTGGCGGACATGCTGCCGGGGGTGGACCAGTGGGTCCTCCACGGGGACTGCGGTCCGGGAGAACCGGACTTGGCTCCGGTCCTGGGGCAGCGCCTGGGCCTGCGCCGGATCCCCGGCTTGGGTCGGCGGTTGTCCCCCACGGATGATCTGGTGGCTCTGTTCCATATCCGTCGAGCGCTGGCCCAGCTTCGCCCGGACGTGGTCCACACCCACACGGCCAAGGCCGGGGCCCTGGGGCGGATCGCCGCCCAGACCCTGGGCCTGCGCTGCCTGCACACCTACCACGGTCACGTGTTGGACGGGTATTTCCCCGGGCCGGTGAATGCCGTTCTGGCGGCGGTGGAACGGGGCCTGGCCGGGGGGCACCACCACCACGCTCTGACGTCGAGCCAGGTGGTGGAACTGCGGGACCGCCACGGCATTGGTCGGCGGGATCGCTGGCAGGCCCTGGGGGTGCCGGTGCCTCCGGTGTCTGCGGCGGCACCGGTGCTGGCGGCCAACGGCGTGCCCACGGTGCTGTTCCTGGGACGCCTGGTCCCGGTGAAGGATGGCCATCTTTGGTTGGAAGTCCTGGCCTGTTTGGCCCGCCGCCAGCGGGTGCGGGGTCTGGTCTGCGGCACGGGGCCGGAACGGGAATCCCTGGAGCGCCACGCGACGGTCCTGGGCTTGGACGCCACCTTCGCCGGCCAGCAACCCGCCGGAGCTGCCTTGGCCGCGGCGGATGCCCTGCTGATGACCAGCCGGAATGAGGGCCAACCCCTGGCGGCGGTGGAGGCCGCCTTGCACGGTGTGCCGGTGGTGGCGCCCCCGGTGGGCGGCCTGGCGGATCTCGCCCGGGATGGCCTGGTGCAGGGGGCGGCGCGCACACCGGAGGCCTTGGCCCAGGCGTTGGCCCAGGTCCTGGGGCCCCACCGGGCGGAGCGCATCGCTGTGGGCCGGGCCGCCGCCGCCGCGTTGACCCCCGCCGCCCTGGCCCCGGCCTGGCTGGACCTGTATCGCCGGGTGGCGGGCTTGCTGCTGCTGATGGTCTTGGCTCTGCCCGGGGTGGATTTGGTGCGGATCCCGGAAACTGCAACCAGTGCCGGCACGGGAGAGATGCTGACCTGGGCGGTGCGCAACGGCAGGGCGACTTCGCTGGAGGTGATCGATCCCCGGGGCGGGGTGGTGGTCCGGCCTGCCTTCGCCACCGTGGCCGGGACCTGGATCCGCCACACGCCCCGCCAGCCCGGTCGTCATGCCTGGCGGCTGCGCCAGGACGGGGCGGTGGTGGCCTCGGGGACCCTGGTGGTGACCGGTCCGGCCTCGACCCTGCCGATCCGGATTTCGCCCACCAATCCCCGGCTGCTGGCCCGGGGGGACGGGACGCCCTTCTTGCCCATCGGTCCGAATCTGGGCTGGGTGGAGGGGGATCCGGTGGCCGGATTCACCCGGGCCTTCGCCACCGCCCGCCAGCACGGTTGCACCCACCTGCGCGTGTGGTTTGCCAGCTGGTGCCTACCCTTGGCGGGCTTTGGCGAACCGGTGAATCTGGCGGCGGCGGAACGGATCGACCGGGTGTTCGCCGCCGCCCGCAGCGCCGGCCTGGTGCTGACGGTGGTGGTCGACAATCATCAGGACGTCCTCCATGGACCGCCCCAGGACGGACTGACGCCGTTGAAGCGCAGCGATCGCCTGTTGGAGCTGCCCCTCCAGGCGGCCTGGCGGGATCGCCTGGCTTACGCCCTGGCCCGCTGGGGTGCCGATGACGCGGTGCTGGCCTGGGAGGTGATGAACGAACCGGATCTGCTGGATCCCCGGCCAGAACGAAAAATCGCCCCGGTGCTGGCCTGGACCCGGGCGGCCTTGGGGGAATTGCAGCGTCTGGATGTGGACCGCCGGCTCCACGTCTTGGGTTGGTCCGATGTATCCGTGGCCGCTCTGGGCGCGTTGCCCGGCTTGGACTGGGTCCAGCTCCACGCCTACGTCCATCCCGGAGAACCAACTGAATCTCAGGTGCTCCTGCAGAGTCAGGATGGGGTGGAATTGCTGGTGCAGGTGGCGGGGGACTTTGGGCACCCGTGGCAGTTCGGAGAGACCGGCTACCAGGGCACCCGGGAAGAGAACGTGGGGAATGATCTGGATGGGGACGGAATGCTGTTGACCCAGCAGTTGTGGGCGGGCTTTCTCTTGGGGGGCACCGGTCCGGCGATGAATTGGTGGTGGGACATCCACATCGAGGCCCGGGGTCTGTGGCCCCGTTACCGAGTCTTCGCTGACATCACCGGGACCCTGGATTGGCGGGATCCCGATCTGGTGCCCCTGGGGGCGAATCCCCGGGGCGTGCTCCGGGTTCTGGGGTGGAGCAGTCCCCGCCAGGCGTTGATCTGGCCCCACCTGCGGGCCGATACCTGGCACGCCGCATTGTTGGAGCATAAGCCCCGGCCGGTGGCGGCGGTGTCCCAGCCGGTGCGCCTGGGGGGCTTCGCCGCCGGGTCGTTCACCGTGGAATCCCGGCATCCTGCCACCGGCGATGTGCAGGACCGGGGCACCGTCCTGGTCGCCGGGGATGGCTGGTTGGAACTGAAATTCCCCGTCGGAATCAACGACCGGATCTGGGTGGTGCGCCGGGGGCCGTGATTCGGTCTGTTTGACGTATTCCCTCAGCGGAAGCAAGGGCACAGCACCTATTTTGTTCCAGATAATGGTCGAGTCGGACTCGGAAGGTACGAGTAAGTAACGGTGAGTGAGGT
>CANIXE010000087.1 GCA_947470885.1 Planctomycetota bacterium | reverse complement strand
GGGCGCCTTCCTGTGCTAGATGCAGGAGTAGACGCTCGACCCGATTTAGCCCGGTCGTCGCTTCCGCGACGAATTCCTGGGTCATTTCACCGCCATCATCCATGCGTCAGTCCCTTCGGAATCAGGGGCGAATGGCCCCATTTCTTGCGCCACCAGGGGTGAATACCCTAGTGAACCCGGTAGGAAAAATCCCTAGGGCAAGTATCGCTGGGGGTAAGTACCCCACGATTGAGACTCACGCTAGAGTTGCACGAATAAACAAATAGCCTCTGTCAAGTCTGAGAAACGACTCAATATGTTGCAAATGATTTAACCCGGCCCGGAAAAGCTGGGAACGGCAAATTTTCCTAACACGAGTCACGCACCGCCGATTTCACGGTTATTGATACCGAAAGGCACATGCACCGCCGGGCCGGCGAAACAGGCCCGGTCCACATTGGCCCGGCGGTCGTCGAAAAAGATGTGGGGCCGCAGTTGGCGCAGCACCGGTTCCTTGGGGGCGTCTCCCAGAAAATAGGCTTCGTCCACCGGCAGGCCCCAGGCCCGGAGGGTGGTCACCACCCGGCGATCCGCCGGCCAGTTCCGGGCGGTGACGATGGCGGTGCGCAGGCGGGATTCCCCAGATGCCGCCCGGAGCTTTCCCTGGACTACGGCGATGGCCCGCAGGAGCCGGATCAGCGGACCGGGCGCGGCGGGGATTTCCGCATGGTCCGCTTCGTGGGCATAGAACGCCGCCAGGCCTTCGCGGGCGTAGATCCGGTCGCTGCTGTCATCGGCCAGCACACTATCGAAGTCGAAGGCGATCCGTAATTCGTCACCGTCGTCATCTTGGGTTGCGGTGGGGAGGATCTCGCCGGCGGCGGCTCCGGCGGCGATCGCCGCGTTCACGTCCGCTGCATTGCGGGTGAGGAACAGGTGGGTGCCGAAGGCATCCAGGAACGGCCAGGGCGCCCGGCCCCCGGTGAAGGCCATCCGCCCCAGGCGTAGACGGTGTTCTTCGCAGGACAAACGGACCCGCAGGCCGGTGTCGGCGTCATTGTGGGAGATCAGGACGATCTCCACCACCGGCACCGCCAGGTCCCGGTTCAGGCTCAACAGGCGGCGGATGAAGGGAAAGGCCGGCCCGGGGGCCAGGACCTCCCGCTCGTGGGTCCGCTGGTGGGCCCGGTAGGCTTCAACGCCGTCCTGGCGGTAGACCGCATCGGCGGTGCTGAGATCGAACAGGGCGGAGGAGGCGATCCCGATCACCAGATCCGGGGGCGGAGGTTTGGCCATGGGGTGACGATGATTCACCTGTGGGCCAGGACAATCGCCCACCGGTATTGAAAAGGATGGACTCGGTGGGTCAAAAATCCCCAGGGTCCTGGGTTGGCTCAGGTCTGGGCCACCTGATCGGTCCAGACCTCGAATCCCTCCAGCAGGCTGTCGCCGAAGGTGGTGGTCAGGGCCACGTCGGCGGCATCCCGGCCCCGGGTCATCAGCACCCGGCCGATCCGGGGAGTGTTGTTCCGGGCGTCGAAGACGTGCCAGGCCCCGCCCAAGTAGACCTCGAACCAGGCGCTGAAATCCATGGGGGGCTTGCTGGGCACGCCGATATCCCCCAGGTAACCGCTGCAATACCGGGCGGGAATGTTCATGATCCGGCACCAGGTGATGGCCAAGTGCATGAAGTCCCGGCACACCCCCCGGCCTTCCCGGTAGGTCTCCAGGGCGGTGCGGTTGGCCCGGGCCATCTGGTAGTCGAAGCGAACGTGGCGGTGCACCAGATTGCAGATCGCCATCACCATGGACCACCCGGGGATAAGATGCCCGAACCAACGGGTGGCGATGGCCTTCAATTCGCTGTCCACTTCGCAATAGCGACTGGCCAGCAGAAAGTGCAGGACGTCATCCGGCAGATCCCCCACCAGGTGCTGCCGGGCATCGGGGAATTGGGGATCCGCCATGCCCCCGTCCACCACCACCGCGTCCTGACGAATGGTGATCCGCCCCTCGGGGGCCACCAGGCGCCGGCACACATTGCCATACAGGTCCACGTAAGAATGGTTGGGCACCGGCGGATCCAGCATCAGGGGGTCGATGCGTAACCCAGCATCCACCACCGAAGGATGGAGATCCAACATCAGAATCACTGCGGTGGGTTGGGGAAAACGGAGGGAGATGCGATGGCCGACGTGGATGAGCATGGAGATCCTGGGGAGGGGTAAGGGACCCGCCGACCAGAGAAGGTCGCAACAGGGTCACATCCCAAACCCAGGGCAGACGGCCCTGGTGGAAAACTGATACCCTCAGGCCGAAAGACCGGCAGGTGCCAGAGGCTACGCCCAGGGAAGAAGCACAGGGGAAGTTTTTTTCCGGCGATCTGCGTCCCGGCGTTACCATGTTGCCGTGGCGAAACGACCTGGCGATTGGACGCAGGGCGAAGTCCCCACCGGGGTCGAGGACATCCATCGGTCAACCAAGCTTGTGCAGCCCAGCGTGACGCGTTGACAAGCATCGCGGGTCGCCCGGGAGCGCGGACTTCCTACGTGTTGTCACCCGGGAGCGCCTGCCTCCAGGCCGGCTTGAGCCCAACCCCCAGGCCGGCCTGGAGGCCGGCGCTCCCGGAGGTCCGCCCTCACGCCTTGTACGCGTCCATCCCCACGCAGGAGCACACCAGGTTCCGGTCGCCCCAGACGTTATCGATCCGGGCCACCGTGGGCCAGAACTTGTGGCCTTTGATCCAGGGGGCGGGGAAGGCGGCTTGGGTGCGGCTGTAGCGGTGGGTCCAGGAATCGGCGCAGATTTCCTCCTGGGTGTGGGGGGCCATCTTCAGGACGTTGTCCTTGGCGTCGGCCAGGCCGCCGATGACTTCGTTGATCTCGCCCATGATCCGGATCATGGCGTCCGCGAAGCGGTCGAGTTCTGCCAGGGATTCGGATTCCGTGGGCTCGATCATCAGGGTGCCGGCCACCGGGAAGCTCATGGTCGGGGCGTGGAAGCCGTAATCCATGAGGCGTTTGGCCACGTCCTCCACCTCGATGCCGTTGGCCTTGAGGGGACGCAGGTCGAGGATGCATTCGTGGGCCACTCGGCCGTTGGCGCCGGTGTAAAGCACCGGGTAGTACGGCTGCAGGCGCTTGGCCAGGTAGTTGGCGTTGAGGATGGCCACCTTGGTGGATTCGGTGAGCCCGGCGGCGCCCAGGGCGGCGATGTAGACCCAGGAGATCAGGAGGATGCTGGCGCTGCCCCAGGGGGCGGCGCTCACCGCGCCCCAGGTCTTGCCGTTGGGGCTGACCACGGCGTGGCCGGGGAGGAACGGGGTCAGATGGCTGGCTACGCAGATCGGGCCGACGCCCGGCCCGCCGCCGCCGTGGGGGATGGCGAAGGTCTTGTGGAGGTTCAGGTGGCAGACGTCGGCGCCGATGGCGCCTGGGCTGGTGAGGCCCACCTGGGCGTTCATGTTCGCCCCGTCCATGTAGACCTGCCCGCCGTTGGCGTGGACGATCCGGCTGATCTCGGCAATCCCGGCCTCGAATACCCCGTGGGTGCTGGGGTAGGTCACCATCAGGCACGACAGGTCGTTGGCGTGGGCCTCGGCCTTGGCCTTGAGATCGTCGATGTTGATGTTGCCCAGGGCGTCGCAGGCCACGGCGACGACGGTCAGGCCGGCCATCACCGCGCTGGCCGGGTTGGTGCCGTGGGCGCTGGTGGGGATTAGGCAGATCTTGCGCTGGCCCTGGCCCCGGCTGGCGTGCCAGCCCTGGATGGTCAACAGCCCGGCGAATTCACCCTGGCTGCCGGCGTTGGGCTGCAGGGACACGCCGGGGAGGCCGGTGATCTCACCCAGCCAGGTGGTGAGATCGGCGAAGACCTTGGTCCAGCCCTGGGTCGCAAACGCCGGGGCGAACGGATGCACGTCGCTGAACGCGGCCCAGCTGACCGGCAGCAATTCCACGGCGGCGTTCAGCTTCATCGTGCACGAGCCCAGGGGGATCATGCTGTGGACCAGGGACAGGTCCTTGTTCTCCAGGTGCTTCAAGTACCGCATCAGCTCGGTTTCGCTGCGGTGGGCGTGGAACACCGGATGGGTCAGGAAGCTGCTGCTGCGCTGCAGACCAGCGGGGATGCCGGTGCCGGGGATCACTGACCGGTCGGCTCCCAGTAGGCCAAGGATGTCGGCGACTTCATCGCCACTGGTGCGTTCATCCAGGGCGAAGCCCAGGGATTCGGCGCCGATCCGCATGTCGTAGCCGGCGCCGGCCAGGACCCCGGCCAGATCCGCGGTGCGGGTGCCGGTGAAGACGGTGATGGTGTCGAAGTAGGAATCGTTCACCGGGAAGCCGGCATTGCGCAGGCCATAGGCCAGGGCGGAGGCCAGACCGTGGATCCGGCGGGCGATGGCGGTCAGGCCTTCGGGGCCGTGGTAGACGGCGTACATCGCCGCCATGTTGGCCAGCAGGGCCTGGGCGGTGCAGATATTGGACGAGGCCTTTTCCCGGCGGATGTGCTGTTCCCGGGTTTGCAGGGCCAGGCGCAGGGCGGGCTGGCCGTGGCGATCCTTGGACACGCCCACCAAGCGACCGGGCAGGGCCCGCTTGAATTCCTCCTTGGTGGCGAGGAAGCCGGCGTGGGGGCCGCCGAAGCCCAGGGGCACGCCGAAACGCTGGGCGCTGCCCACGGCGATGTCGGCGCCCAGTTCACCAGGAGGGGTCAGCAGGGTCAGGGCCAGCAGATCCGTGGCGAGGACGACCTTGGCCCCGGCGGCGTGGGCGGCCTCGATGGCCGGGCGGGGGTCGGTGATCCGGCCCGAGCTGGCGGGGTACTGAATCAGGATGCCGCAGGTGTCGGCGTCGGCCTGGGGCGCGTCTTCCACCACCACCAGCAGGCCCAGGGCGTAGGCCCGGGTGCGGACGATGTCGATGGTCTGGGGGTGGGTGTCGCTGGCGATGCGGAATACCAGGCGGCCATCCGCCAAGCCGGCGCACATTGCCAGGGCCTCGGCGGCGGCGGTGCCCTCGTCCAGCATGCTGGCGTTGGCCATGGGCAGGGCCGTGAGGTCGGCGACCATGGTCTGGAAGTTCAGCAGGGATTCCAGGCGACCCTGGGCGATTTCCGCCTGGTAGGGGGTGTACTGGGTGTACCAGCCCGGATTTTCCAGGACGCCCCGCTGGATCACCGCGGGGACGTGGCAGGCGTGGTAGCCCAGGCCGATGAGGGCCCGGCGGGGACGGTTGGCCTCGGCGTAGGTGCGCAGGCGGGCCAGGGCGTCCTGTTCATGGATACCGGCGGGCAGGTTCAGCGGCTGACGCCGGATATCCGCGGGCACGGTGGCGTCGATCAGGGCGTCCAGGTTGGCGTAACCGAGGGTTTCCAGCATCCGTTGCTGCTGTCCGGCATCCGGACCGATGTGGCGCCGGGCGAACTGGTCGGGGTGGCCCAGGCGGTTGTCGATGTAGGGGGCGGGCAGGGTGGCGTAAGCTGGGCTCATGGGGGCTGAGAGCATGCACCGGGAACCCCGGGTCAATGCGCGGTATTGGGACACAGTCTGATTTTCCCTGGTGGGGGCGCTTGCGGAGGAAGAGGTGGTGCGCACCGTCCGTAATTCATGGATCTGCCGAACCTCTCCGCGACCCGTCGTCTTGCCCGGGCCCTGGCCAAGTCCGTGCGGCCGGGCGATGTGATCCGTCTGGATGGCCCGATGGGCGCCGGGAAGACCACGCTGACCCGTTACCTGGTGGAGGCCTTGGGGGGCGATCCGGCGGCGGTGGCCAGTCCGACCTATACCCTGCTGCATCGATATGAGGCCAGGATCCCAGTCGTCCACGTCGATGCTTGCCGCCTGTCGGGACCGGATGCCCTGGAAGGGCTGGGATTTTCCGAGCAGTCCGAGGGCGCAGTCGCGGTGGTGGAATGGGGGGAACAGGTGGCCCAGGCCCTCACCGGGGACCTGTGGTTCGTCACCCTGGAACCCCAGGATGGCCAACGAATGGCCACCATCGTGGCTCCCCCTGGTCGAATTTGGCCGCCACCGAGATCCCCAGCCGGGGAACCTGGGGAGGGCACGGGGTCATGTACCGGCGGCAACGAGCCGGGGATCCCGGTATCGGAGCCGGTGACCGGAACCCTGATCCAGGGGGGGGAATCCGGTTGTGGCCGGGTATCATCGGCGGCTCGTACCGCCATCGCGACGGCACCGGTGGAGCCGTATCCCACGGATTCCGTGTCCGATCCTGTTTGCGCACCTATCCCTGAACCCATCCCCGTACCCGTGCCTCGGATCATCACCATTGCGGCCGATGCCCAGGGTGGGGACGCCCTGGTGTCCTCGTGGCTGAATGCCCACCTGGATACGGCGGCGGTGCGAATGATCGCCTATCCCTGGCTGGTGGTTTCCGCCCTGACCTGCGCTGGCGCTGGGGCGCTGGGGTATGCCCTGGCCGGGCCCTGGTGCTTCCTGGGAGCGGTGGCGCTGCTGGCCGTGATTATGTCCGTGATCGGTGGCCGAAGGGCGGATCCCGTGGGTCAGGAACCTTTATTGGCGGGGGCTCTGGTCACCCTTTTGTGGCTCCTGACCTGGGACACCTTGATCGCTCTGGGGGTCCTGGCCGGAGGAATTTCCCTCATTTATCTCGGGGCGGTGTTGTACCGGGCCCTGGCCTTGGCCCTGGGGGGCGTGCCTGGGGTTCGCCAGGTCGACCCGCGGGAACCCGCCGGGGGTTGGCCGGTCTACACCATCCTGGTCCCTCTGTACCGGGAAGACAATGTCGCCGGCAGCATTCTCACCAGTCTGCAACGCCTGGATTATCCCCGGGACCGCCTGGATGTGAAATTCCTGGTGGAAGCCGACGACCCGTTGACCCGCCATGCTTTGGAGGCCGCGGGCATCCCGCCCTGGGCCGAGATCGTGGTCGTCCCCCACGCCAAGCCCAAGACCAAGCCCCGGGCTTGCAACCACGGGCTGGCCCGGGCCACGGGGAGCCTGTTGGTGGTGTTCGACGCCGAGGACCGGCCGGATCCAGACCAGCTGAAGCAGGCGGCGGCGGCCTTCGCCAGCCTGCCGCCCCAGGTGGTCTGCCTGCAAGCCCAGCTGGCCTGGCACAATCACCGGTCGAACCTCCTGACCCGTTGGTTCGCCCTGGAATACAACCTGTGGTTCCGTCGCTATTTGCCGGGGTTGCAGCGGTTGGGCGCACCGATCCCCCTGGGGGGCACCAGCAACCATTTCCGGATGGAGGTCCTGCGGGATCTGGGGGGCTGGGATCCCTTCAACGTGACTGAAGACTGCGATCTGGGGGTACGTCTGCATTTGGCAGGTGGGCGTACCGCCTGTCTGGACAGCACCACCTGGGAAGAGGCCCCCGAGCACCTGGGGGCGTGGATCCGCCAGCGCACCCGTTGGTTGAAGGGCTATCTGGTGACCCACCTGGTGTGGGGCCGCCGGCCATGGCAATTGGTGTCGCGCTTGGGGGTCAGCGGTACCCTGGGATTCCTGCTGGCGGTGGGGGCGGTGCCGACCCTGGCGGCCCTCAACTTGGCCCTGTGGGCGTTGCTGTTCGTCTGGCTGGGCTGCGCCGTCTGGGATCTGGGCCACCATTGGACTCTGATGCAATTGCTGACGGAACGGGATTGGGGCCATGAACGGGCCAGTTGGCCGGTGTGGTATGGTGGCCCGGGGGAACATCCCGGCTTTGCCCTGGCCAGCCAGGTATCGGCGGTGGCGGCGGTGGTGCTGCTGTTGGGCAACGTGGTGTTCATCGCAGCTGCGGCGATCTCGGGCCGGCGACCGGGCCAGCGGGGATCCTGGGGCCCGGCCCTGCTGGTGCCCCTGTATTGGCTGATGCTGGGTCTGGCGGCGATGCGGGCGGTGGTCCAGCTCCTCCACAAACCCCACTTGTGGGAGAAAACCACCCACGGGGTGGCCAAGGTAAAGCCCCCGGGGGGGTGACCCCACCGCGTTACGCATTGTTGGGTCTGGCATGTTCGAGATATTTCGGGTAGATTGTAGGGTGACCACAAACCCTGGAATCTATCCCATGCGACTTTCCGGCTTCGTCTTCCTGGTCTCCGCCCTCCTGTTGCCCCTCGCCCCAGCGGCGGAGC